>JAJKJG010000324.1 GCA_021154065.1 Methylobacterium sp. | reverse complement strand
TCGATCCGCGCGGGCTCGGACTGAGCGCGCGCGAGATCGCCGCCATCGACCTTGTCCGCTGCCTTGTCCGTCGCCCGGATGTCGTGGTCGTGGAGCATGCCGATGCGCTGGCGGACGGAACGGCCGAAACCTTCATCACCCGACTGCGGCGGGCGCTCGTCGGCCGCGGCCTCGTCGTCGTGCTCCCGAACCTGCCGCCCGGTCTGGATCAGCCGCCCTTCGACGGGATCGTGCGATTCGAACGCGGCGCCGTGGCGAGCATGGACGACCGCAGGCGGCGGCAGACGGCCGCCCCGGAACCCGTCCCGGCCTGACCCCGTTGGTCCTAAAATATTCTGAACGTTCCTGATGGCATGCTATGGTGTGCGCTGGCGCACGGCATGGTCTTAAGGGACAGGGGAATGATTGGCGATGTTGTGGCGCGCTCCCCAGCATGACGAGGCGCTCCAAGTCCGGTTCTGGGGCGTGAGAGGGTCCGTCTCGGCCTCGGGGCCTCGCTTCGCCGAGTTCGGCGGTCACACGCCCTGCGTCGAGGTCCGTTGCGGCAAGCGCCTGTTCGTCATCGACGCGGGGAGCGGCATAGCAGCCCTGGGCGCGGAGTTGGGCGAGGCGGCGCCCGACGAAGTCGATGTTCTCCTTAGCCACCTCCACCTCGACCATGTCGGCGGTTTGACGTTCTTTAAGCCCGCGGCGCTGGGCACGCGCTTCATCCGAACATGGTGCGGCAATCTCGGCGGCCGGAGCGCCGAGGCGGCCCTCGACCGCCTCTACGCGCCGCCGCTGTTCCCGATCCGCCTGGATCAACTGCCCGCGCGCTTCGAGCACATCGGCTTCAAGGCGGGCGAGACCCTTCGCTTCGAGGATGGGCGCACGGTCGCCACTCACCCACTGAACCACCCGGACGGGGCGACCGGCTACCGCTTCGACCATCGCGGTCGCCGCGTCTGCTACATCAGCGACATCGAGCACAGCGATCCCTGGCCGCCGCCCGGCCTGGCCCGCTTCGTCGAGAACGCCGATCTCATGATCTACGACGGCATGTTCACGGAGGCCGAGTATCCGGTCTGTAAGGGGTGGGGACACTCGACCTGGGAGAAAGGCGTCGAACTCGCGCGAGGAGCGGGCGTCCAGGCGCTCGCCATCATCCACGTCCACCCGCAGCACGACGACCATGACCTTCGCGGCATCGAGGCCAAAATGCAGGCCGTCATGCCCGACGCCTTCATCGCGCGGGAACGGCAGGCGCTTGCGCTCGCGCCCATCATGTGACCTGACGCGGCCGGGTTCAGCGGATAAGGGATCCGGAGAACCGGGCGTCGCAGCCTCTCCCGTCGCGCGGCAAGACAGGCTAAGGGGACGCAAAACCCCGTATCGCCGCGCATGATCATCTCCGCCGCCCTTATCCTCGCCGCCGTCTTTATCCTCGCCTCCGCGCTCCTGAGCGCCGGGCTGATCGTTCTCCTCAAGCCCCTGCTCGTGCGCTACGCCCTGGCGCGGCCGAACGCCCGCTCCAGCCACAAGACGCCGACGCCACAAGGCGGTGGGATCGCTGTCGTGCTTGCGACGTTGCTTGTGGCTTACGGAGCCATTTTTTTCAGCAAGGACATGCTGCTCGATCTTTCGACGATTTTCGTTGGTGACACTCCAGGCGATCGCGTTTCCCCGCTGCTGCCCTGGACGCTCGCTGTCGCGACGATGGTGCTTGCCGTTATGGGGGCTGTGGACGATATGCGGC
Organism: Methylobacterium sp.; assembly: GCA_021154065.1. The sequence continues at coordinate 4,366 of JAJKJG010000324.1, read as the reverse complement.
CGTTACCGGCTACGGTGCGCCTTGTGCTCCAAGGCGCCGCGGTCGCTTTGATCCTGCTCACGGTTCCTCCCGGCCTGCGCATCGCACCCGGTATCGCGTCGCTTTGGGTTGAGCGGTTGCTGATCTTCGTGGCCGGCCTATGGTTCGTGAACCTCACGAACTTCATGGACGGGCTCGACTGGATGACTGTCGCGGAGTTCGCGCCGATTACGGCGGCCATTGCAGCGGCAGCCGCCATTCTCTCTCTTGCGGACGTGCATCTTCTTGCGCTTGCGCTTTTTGGCGCGCTCCTCGGCTTCGCGCCCTTCAACAAACCAGTGGCGCGGCTTTTCCTGGGCGATGTCGGCTCGCTGCCGATCGGACTTCTGGTCGGCTGGATGCTGTTGAAGCTTGCCGGCAGCGGCGCGCTCGCCGCAGCGATCCTTCTGCCCCTCTACTACCTTGCCGATGCCACGATCACGCTGTTGAAGCGACTCACGCGGGGCGAGCGGGTGTGGCAGGCGCATCGCACCCATTTTTATCAGCAAGCGACCGACAATGGGTTTTCGGCGATGGCGGTGGCGGCGCACGTGTTCGGTCTCAATCTCGTCTTGGCGGCGCTGGCTCTTGCGACTCTGACGTGGCCCGCATGGCCGATCCAGATCGGCGCGCTTAGCATCGGCGCAGGTCTTGTCGCGCTGGTTCTGAAGCGGTTCGCGACGCCGCGCCTCGTTCGGGTGATCGCATGAGCGTGCCGCTGATCGCCCTCACCGGCGCGACCGGGTTCATTGGGCGCCACCTGCTGCGGGAGTTGCCGAAGCGCGGCTACCGCGTGCAGGTTCTGCTGCGCCGGCCGACGACGTTGCCCCCGGAGGCGACCGGAGCAGTGGTCGGCGACCTCGCCCGGCCCCAAAACCTGTCGGCGGCCCTGCGCGGCGTCGATGCCGTCATCCACTCGGCCGGCGTCGCCCACGCCATGTCCGGCGTGCCGGAGGACGACTACCGGGTCCTCAACACCGAGGCGACCGCGGCGCTCGCCCGCGCCGCCGAACGGGCCGGCGCCAAGCGGTTCGTGTTCCTCTCCTCGATCCGCGCCCAGTCCGGCCCGGTGTCCGACGCCGTCCTTGACGAGGACATGGAGCCGCGCCCGACCGATCCTTATGGCCGCTCCAAGCTCGCCGCCGAAGCGGCGCTGGCCGAACTCGGCCTCGATTGGGTCGCGCTGCGCCCTGTGCTCGTCTACGGCCCCGGCGTCAAAGGCAACATGGCAGCGCTTCTCGACCTCGCGCGCTCAAAACTCCCGTTGCCGCTCGGTGGGCTCGCGGCGCGGCGCTCTCTGCTGTCCGTCGATAACCTTGTCGCGGCCGTCGATACGGTGCTGTGCGCGCCCGCGCCGCTGCGACGGCCGCTGATCGTCGCCGATGCGGAGCCGCTGACCGTGCCGGAGATGATCGCCGCCATGCGGCAGGGTTTTGGGCGCAAGCCCGGCTTGATCCCGGTCCCCCCGCGCCTGATCGAGGCCGCCCTCCGGACCGCCGGCCGCGGCGAGGTTTATGAGCGCCTTGCCGGCTCGCTTGTCGTGAGTCCCGCAGCGCTCACTCGCCTGGGATGGGTTCCACCAGTTGCACCACAGGTTGGGCTGGCAGCGCTGGCGCGATGCTCTGCGCCCGGCGCCTGAACTCCGGGATCGCCGCCTCGAACACCCGCTCGGCCGCGGCGCGGTCCATCCGGGCGACCGCGGCCTCAAGCTCGCGCAGCCACGCCTCGACCCGCGGGCGGTCGGCGAACACGGGCTTCGCCGCCATGACACCGTCGATGCCAGTATCCGCCATCGGCTCCTCGCGGGCGAACAGGATCTCATTGAGCCGCTCGCCCGGCCGCGACCCAGTGACCACGATTTCGATGTCTTCGCCGGGCTCGAAGCCGGCCAGCCGAATCATGCGCTCGGCGAGTTCGTGTATCCGCACGGGCTGCCCCATCTTGAGCACGTAGACGGCGGCGCGCTCATCGGTGTTCGGACGCGCGCTGTTGGCCCAGCGTCCATCAGCGTCGGCGTGGGAGGCGGCGGTGAGGACAAGATCGACCGCTTCGCGCACCGTCATGAAGTAGCGCACCATATCGGGATGCGTGACGGTGACGGGTCCGCCGCGGGCGATCTGCGCCTTGAACTTCGGTACGACCGAGCCGACCGAGCCTAGAACGTTACCGAAGCGGACTGCGATGAGGCGCGTCGCGGCGGGATCATGCGCGAAATCCTCAGCGTCGAGCGCCTGCGCGTACATTTCGGCGAAGCGCTTCGTCGCGCCCAGCATTGACACGGGCTCGATGGCCTTGTCGGTCGAGATGACGACGACCGCCTTGGCCCCCGCCTCCATGCCTGCGTCGGCGACGTTGACCGAGCCGAACACATTGGTGCGCACGCCCTCGATCCAGTCTTTTTCGAGGTAGGGCACATGCTTCAGAGCCGCCGCGTGGAACACTACGTCGGCGCAGAAATCGCGCATGATCTGGCGGATGCGCGCGCGGTCGCGCACGTCGGCGATGACGCCATCAACCGCGGTGTGGCTATTGAGAAGCGCGGGCGTTTCGAGAATTGTGTGCAGCGCCGGTTCGGAGTTGTCGAGCACCAGCAAGTCGCTTGCCCCCAAGGCGACGACGCGGGCGCATATCTCCGATCCGATCGAGCCGCCGCCGCCCGTCACGAGCACGCGCTTGCCCGTGATGAACGCCTCCAGCCGGGCGCGATCGATCTGAACGGTCGGGCGCAGCAGCAGATCCTCGATCTCAAGCGGCGCGAGTTCCGCCTCCCCCGGCCCCTCGCCGAGACTCGTCACGCGGGACAGGATCAGCCCGTGACGCCGCGCCTGGGCGATGAGCAGATCGGGCTGCGCTTCAGGCGCGAGCGCGCTCGGCGTCGCGATCAGGCGGCGGATGACGACGCCTTGCTGCTGGAGGTCGTAGAGGGCCCGCTCCAGGTTGGACATATCGCCGAGCACCGGCACGCCCCGGATCGACTGGCCATGATCGGCCTTGCGGTGCGAGAGGATGCCCTTCGGCTGCAGCTTCTTGATCGTGCCGGACTCGATCGCCCTTAATACCACCTCGACGTCGGTGCCGCGCCCGACCAGGATGATCGGCGTCGTGGCCTCGCGGGCGATGGTCGAGCGCGAGCGCGAGTATTTGACGTAACGGTAAGCGAGCCGCGGCCCTCCGAGCAGGAACACCTGCAATAGCCAATAGAGTCCAATGGCGATCTTGCCGAAAAAGAAAAACCCGTAAATCTGGGGCGAGACAAGCAGGTAATCGACCACCAGCAGCGTCAGCGCCAGGACGGTCGAGGCCCGCACGATGTTGGAGAGGTCGGGCAGCGAGGCGAAGCGCCATTTCGACTCGTAGAGCGCGAAAAACCAGTACACGATGCCCGCATAGGAGACGAAGAACGGCAGGAACGTCGGCAGCAGCCGCAGGCGCTCGTCAAGCAGGTCGCCGTCGAACCGGAAGACGAACGTCAACAGCACGGCCAAAGCCGTCGCCACGAGATCGTGGACGATGATGAGCGCTTTCTTGAGACTCTGCTTATTCATGCGGGAGGGGCCGAAGCGGGCGGGGTATCCGCCGCCTCGCCGCCTTTGTCAACGCGCGCGCCTAAGCGCATTTGCCAAGCGCACAGGCGAAGTGTACCTCCGGCGCCCTTGATGGACATCGTTTCGCTCGCCATCCCGGACGTGAAGCTCGTGCGCCCGAAGCGCTCGGGCGACGCGCGCGGCTGGTTCATGGAAACTTATCGGCGCGACCGCATGGCGGACGCGGGCGTCACCGACGATTTCGTTCAGGACAACCAGTCGTTTTCGGCGGCGCGCGGCACCGTGCGCGGCCTGCACCTGCAACAGCCGCCTCGCGCCTAGGCGAAGCTGATCCAGGTCTTGAGCGGGCGCATTTTTGACGTGGCGCTCGACCTGCGCCGCTCGTCGCCGACCTATGGGAGGCACGTGGCGATCGAACTTGGGACCGAGGACGGCGCCTCACTCTATATCCCACCCGGCTTCGCGCACGGGTTCTGCACCCTGACGGCGAACGTCATGGTCGCCTACAAGGTGAGCGACACCTACGCGCCGGAGACGGAGGCGGGCGTGCTTTGGAGCGACCCCACGCTCGGCATCGCCTGGCCAGTGACGGCGAGCGAGGCGATCGTGTCCGAGCGCGACCGGCGCTTGCCGGTGCTCTCAGTTCTCGAACCGATTTTTGCGTGAGGGCGGGCGTGCGGCCCTTCCTTGTCATCGGCCGCCAGGGCCAAGTCGCGACCGATCTCGTTGCGGCGAGCCAACGCGCGGGCGTTTCCCTGGTCGCGCTCGGCCGGCCGGACCTCGACCTCGCCGACCCGGATTCG
>JAJKJG010000323.1 GCA_021154065.1 Methylobacterium sp. | reverse complement strand
TCGATCCAGCGCATCATCTTCGCCGCCTCCTTGGCGACGAGGCCGTACTGGGTCGCGGTCTTGTATTCCATCTGCCACGGGCCATCCATCTCGTTGCCGAGGCACCAGAACTTGATCGCGTGCGGCTCCGCGTAGCCGTGGCTGCGCCGCAGGTCCGAATAATGGGTGCCGCCGGGATGGTTGCAGTACTCGATCAGGTTGCGGGCGGCGTCCCCGGCGCGGGTGCCGAGGTTGACGGCGAGCATCGGCTCGACCTTCGCAGCGCGGCACCAGTCGACGAACTCGTTCGTGCCGAAGGTGTTCGGCTCGGTCGAGAACCAGGCGAGGTCGAGCCGTTTCGGGCGCGCCTCGACCGGGCCGACCCCGTCCTCCCAGTTGTAGCCCGAGACGAAGTTGCCGCCGGGGTAGCGCATGATCGTCGGCCCGAGCTCGCGCACGAGGGCGAGCACGTCCTGCCGGAAGCCGCGCTCGTCCGCGCTCGGGTGGCCGGGCTCGTAGATGCCGCCGTAGACGCAGCGGCCGAGATGCTCGACGAAAGCGCCGAACAGGCGCGGATCGGTGGTTCCGATCGCGAAATCGCGATCCAGCAGCACGCTGGCTTTTCTCATCCGGTTTCCTCTCTTCTCACGAGGCGTGGAACGGTCGGGCGTCGCTGCCGCCACTCGCGCCGTCGCGCGCGCTGGCGAGAGCCGGCGACAGCACGGCGTCCTTCAGCTGCCGCGAATAGGGGTGCTGCGGGTCGGAGAGGATCGGGCGCGCCGCGCCAGCCTCGACGACCTTGCCCTTCTGCATGATCATGAGCTCGTCGCTGATGTAATAGGCGGTCGCGAGGTCATGCGTGATGTAGACGATCGAGATGCCGAGATCGTCGCGCAGCGCCCGGAACAGGTTGACGATCGCCATGCGCAGCGACGCGTCGACCATCGAGACCGGCTCGTCGGCGACGATGAGGGCGGGCCTCGAGACGAGGGCCCGGGCGATCGCGACGCGCTGCAGCTGGCCGCCCGAGAGCTCGTGCGGGAAGCGCCCCCTGACCTCGGCGAGCGACAGGCCGACCTGCCGCAGGACCTCGTCGGTCCGCTGCTCCACGGCCTCGCCCTTGGCGCCGGCGAAACGGCGCGCGGTGACGTGCAGGTAGTGATCGAGACGCTTCAGCGGGTTGAAGGCCTCGAACGGGTTCTGGAAGATCGGCTGCACCGCCGCCATGAAGGCGGTGCGGTCGGCGCTAGCGCGGATCGTCGACAGGTCGCGGCCGCGAAAGACGATCGAGCCGCTCGTCGGCGGCGTGATGTTGAGGATCATGCGGGCGAGCGTCGACTTGCCGCTGCCCGACTCGCCGATGATCGTGAAGATGACCGACTCGTCGGCGGCGATCCGGAAGCTGACATCGTCGACCGCCTGGACGCGGCGGTGCGAGAGGAGCCCGCCGCGGGTGAAGCTCTTGCGGACGTTCGCGAGCTCGAGCAGCGCGCCGGTCACGGGTGCCCCTCCGCGTGGGGGTGTACCGCAAAGCACGCGACCCGGTGATCGGGTCCGTCGGCGATCATCGCCGGCTGCTCGCGCCGGCAGATATCCATCGCCAGGGGGCAGCGCGGATGGAAGCGGCAGCCCGGCGGCGGATCGGCGAGATTCGGCGGGCTGCCGTCGAGGCCTTTGCGCTCAGAGGCATCGCCGATGCGCGGCAGGCTGCCGACGAGGTGCCGGCTATAGGGGTGGCGCGGCCGCGCGAAGATCTCGGCCGTACGCCCCTCTTCCGCGAGGCGGCCGGCATACATGATGGCGAGGCGATCGGTCAGCGCCGCGTGCACGCCCATGTCGTGGGTCACGAACAGGAGCGACGAGCCGATCTCGCGCTGGACGCTGCGGATCATGCCGAGCACGGTCTTCTGCACCAGCACGTCGAGCGCCGTCGTCGGCTCGTCGGCGATCACGAACTCGGGCCGGCAGAGGGTCGCGAGCGCGATCGTGACGCGCTGGCGCATGCCGCCCGACAGCTCGTGCGGATAGGCGGCGAGCACCGACGGGTCGAGATCGACCCGGGCGAGATGCGCCTCCACCTCGGCCCAGAACGCCTGCCGGGCAAGACCCATGTGCCGGAAGGCAAAGTCGTCGAACGCGTGCCTGACCCGGCGCACCGGGTTCAGCACGTTCATGGAGCCCTGCATGATGTAGGAGAGGTGTCGCCAGCGGATGCCGGCCACCTCGGCCGGGCTTGCCCGGTGCAGGCCCGGCGAGCCGGGCAGGAAGCTGAACGTCATCGTCCCGCCAACCACCTCGAGCGGCGGCCGCATCGCACCGGCGATGGCCTTGATCAGCGTCGTCTTGCCCGAGCTCGACTCGCCGGCAAGCCCGTAGATCTCGCCCGCGCGGACCTCGAAGCTCACCCCGTCGACCGCCCGCACGTCCCGGATCACGCCGAAATAGCGCGTCCGATAATAGGCCTTGAGGTCCTTGACAGCGAGCACCGGGGCAGCCGGGACAGGTGCCGCGGCGGCCGCTGCGGATGGAACGGCGGCGCTCATCCGGCGGCCCCGCCCATGCGCCGCAGCCGGCTGCGCGGATCGATGTACTCGTTCATCGATACGGCAAGTAGGAACAGGCCGACGAAAGCCATCACGACGACCGCGACTGGAAAGGCGAACCACCACCAGACGCCGGCCACCATGGCGGTGTGCTGGTTCGCCCAGAAGATCATGCCGCCGATCGTCGGCGTGTTGATGTCGGTGAAGCCGAGGACCGAGAGCGTCACCTCGAGCCCGATCGACCAGTTCATGTTGTTCATGGTCGTCGAGAACACAATCGGCATGACGTAGGGCAGGTGCTCGCGCATCAGGATCTCGCGGGTCGTCATGCCCGAGAAGATGCTCGTCTGCGTGAACTCCCGGGTCTTGAGGCTCACCGCGACCGAGCGGATGAGGCGCGCGTCATAGGCCCAGCCGAGGCACGCCATAATGAGCGCCAGCATCGCCCAGGTCATCCGGTCGCGCATGACGAAGTAGAACAGCACCAGGATCGGGAACAGCGGGATGACGATGAAGGTGTCGTTGACCGACATCAGGACCCGGTCGATCCAGCCGCCCTTGTAGCCGGAGAGCAGGCCGATCGCGAGCGACAGCACCCGGCTCAGCAAGGCGACCGCGATGCCGAAGGCGAGCGTGTTCCGGATCGCCACGGTGAGCTGCCAGAAGACATCCTGGCCGCGCGAGGTGGTGCCGAACGGATAGGCCCAGGACGGGGCTACGTCCGGGGGGACGACATAGACGTCGAGCGGCGGATAGGGCGATGCGAAGGACAGCGCCGCGAGCACGACGACGATGCCGACGAGGAGCAGGCCGATGCGGAACTCGGCGTTGTAGCGCAGGAGGTCGCGCAGGATGGCGAGCATCGCTCAGCGCACCTGCACGCGGGGATCGAGGAACGGGTACACGAGGTCGATGACCAGCACCCCGACCGACACGCCGATGATCGACACGGTGGTCACCCCAAGCACGAGCCCGTAGTCCCCGGCATAGACGGCGTCGACGAGGAGCGTGCCGACGCCCGGATAGCCGAACACCTTCTCGGTGATGATGGCGCCGTTGAAGATGCCGCCGAGCGACATGGCGAGACCCGTGAACTGCGGCACGAGCGCGTTGCGCATGACGTAGGACGACAGGATGCGCCGCCGGTCGACGCCGGCGAGCTCCGCGTAGACGACGTAGTCTTCGCTGACGATGTTCGAGACGAGCGAGCGCATGCCGAGGAACCAGCCGCCGACCCCGACGAGCGTCAGCGACAGCACCGGCAGGATCGCATGCCGAGCGACGCTCGCGCCGAATTCGAGGTTGAAGCCCTGCGGCAGGTTCATGGCCGAGCCGCCGGCGATCGGCAGCACCGGCCAGACGAAGCCGAAGACAATGAGGAGAACCAGCGCCACGATGTAGTACGGCACCGGGTGCAGCCCCATGGCGAGGATGCCCATGAGCTTCAGCCCGCGGCTGTCCTGATGGTAGCCGGCAAGTCCGCCAAGCAGGCTTCCGAGCGCGAAGCTCAGGAGCGTCGAGGTCACGAGCAGGCCGACGGTCCAGGGCAGGGCGCGGGCGATGAGGCTCGACACCGGCGCCGGGAAGGCCGAGAGCGAGGGCCCGAAATCGGCCGTCACGACGCGACGCCAGAACGTCAGGTACTGCTCGAGCGGCGTGCCGGTCAGCCCATAGAGCTCGCGCAGCGACTGCCGCATCGACTCGATCGCCTGCGGGGCGGTGCTGCCGAACGAAGTCGCGACGGCGATCGACTGCTCGACCGGATCGATCGGCGTCGCATGGGTGATGGCATAGGCGAGATTGACGCCGATGAAGGCGATGAGCAGGAACTGCCCGAGCCGCTTCGCGACATACGCCAGATAGGGGTGCATGGCGGAACGGGGGGCCCCTTGCGAGCCGGACCCCGGCTCGGCGCGGGACTCAGCTCTTCGGCTTGAGCTTCACGAACATGTAGCGCGAGTTGCCCCAGTTCGGCACCGGATCGGTGTAGGGATCGTTCTCGGCCGTTGGGTAACCGGTCCAGTAGGTCTCATCCATTACCGTGAATACGTTGTAGGCCATCAGCGGGATCGTCGGCATCTCGCGGGCGACGAGCTTGACGTATTCGCGGCCGAGCTCGATCGCCTTCGGGTCGTCGAACGAGACGCCTCGGACCTGCTCGATGATCTTGTCGAGCTCCGGGCTCGACCAGCGCTGCCAGTTGCGCAACGGCTGCGGCGAACCGGGCGGCGCGACGAACTGCGAGTGCCAGCTGTCGAGGAAGAAGGCGAGGTCCTGGTGGCCGCCGAGGCTCTCGACGCTCCAGCTGATCATGGTGTCGAAATCGCCGGCCGAGCGCCGCGTCAACAGCGTGCCCTGCGCCGTGTCGACCTTGGCGTCGATGCCGAACTGGCGCCATTGCTGCACGATCATCGAGCCGGCGCGGGTCATCACCGGCCGCGACTCGCCCTCGACCATGACGCGAATGGTGAACGGCTTGCCGTCGGGCGTGAACCAGGCGTTGCCGCGCTTCGCGTAGCCGGCCTTCTCGAGAAGCTCCTGGGCGGCTTGCGGGTCGGGCTTCCACCAGCCCATGCCGAAGGACTTCGCGATCTCCTTCGGGTCGCTCAGGATCTGCTCGCCCATCGAGGGCCGCAGCATATCGGCGATCTGGCGCCCGACGGTCGGGTCGTAGGGCTTGATCTTGCGCTTTCCGGTGTCGATCTCGAGCGTCTTGAGCCACTCCTCCATCGGCGCGTGATAGGTCTCCGGATGCCCCCCGGTCGGCGGCACCCCGATCGCCGAGATCGTCGCGGCGCCGCGATAGGAGGCCATCGACACGGCCTTGATGTCGATGAGCAGCGCCAGCGCCCAGCGCACGTCGCGGTTCTTGAACAGATCGTTCTGGGTGTTGAAGATCAGCGCCGGCAGCGTCGGGTCGGGGTGCGCGTAGGGGAAGTTCCGGAACCAGGCGCGCGAGGATTTCGACTGCTTCGCGAGCGCGAACATGCCCTCCGGAGCGACGTCGTGGATGACGTCGAGCTCGTGGTTCATCTGCGCGATGACGCGCTTGTCCGGCGGACCGGGGTCGACATAGGCGAGGTATTTCGGGCCCGGCTTGCCGAAGCGGCCGAGCGTGGTGCGCTGCCAATCCTCGCGCAGCTGCCAGATGTACCACTTGCCGTCAGGGTCGTAGCTGTTGAGCACGTAGGCGCCGAGCGAGACCGGCTTGTTGAAGTCGAACTTCTGCGGATCCTCGACCTTCTCGAAGACGTGCTTCGGCATGATCCAGACCGCGTTCCAGCGCACCGTGAACAGCACATGGAACCGGGAGTTCGGCTTCTTCAGCTTGAAGACGACGGTATAGGGATCGGGC
>JAJKJG010000322.1 GCA_021154065.1 Methylobacterium sp. | reverse complement strand
TTCGGCAGCTCGACGCCGAACTCGGCAAGGACGCCGCGCGGATCGATGACGGCGCGGGAGCGGTAGGGCGCCGATTTGTACCACACCGGCGGCAGCCCGAGCACCGGCCAGGGGTAGCAGGAGCACAGGGTGCAGACGACCATGTGGTGCTCGTCGGGCGTATTCTCGAGCGCCACCATGTGCTCGCCCTGGCGGCCGGTGAAGCCGAGCGAGGAGATCGCGGCGGTCGCGTCGGCGAGGAGCCATTCGCGAAAGGCCGGATCGGCCCACGCCTTCGCCACCACCTTGGCGCCGTTGCGCGGCCCGATCTTGGTCTCGTAGGTCTCGACCACGACATCGATCGCCGCCGGATCGACATAGCCCTTCTCGGTCAGGATCGACTCGAGGGCACGGACCCGCAGCTCGATGGGCGACAGCTCGCTGTGGTCGTGGTCGTGGTGGTCGTGACCGTGATCGTGGTGATGATCGTTCATGGCGGCGACTCTACCGTACCATTGCGGCGGCTGTCATTCCGGGCTCGCCGGAGGCGAGAGCCCGGAACCCATAGCCGCGGTGCCGGCGTCGAGCCACGTTTCTCCAACGCGGTGGTTATGGGTTCGGGGCTCTTCGCTTCGCGAAGCCCCGGAATGACATCACAGCCCCGCGGCGCCGCCGTCGGAGCGCGGGTCGTGCGCCGCCTCGACGCGGCCGTCGCGCGGGTGTTTGACCAGCATGCCGGCGTGGCCGCAGGTCTCCGAATACGGCACGCCGAGCTCCTCGACGTCGTGGCCGAGGCGAGCGAGGCCTTCGACGATCTGCGCGTCGAACCGGCTCTCCATCTTGAGCGTCGTCGAGGTCTGGCCCCAGGTGCGGCCGAGCAGCCAGCGCGGCGCGTCGAGGGCGTCGGCGACGCCCATGCCGCCGCGATAGTGCGAGAAGATCTGCGCCTGGAACTGCGGCTGGCCGTCGCCGCCCATGGCGCCGTAGGCCATCACCCGCCCGTCGGGAAAGGCGGCAAGCGCCGGGATCAGCGTGTGGAAGGGCTTGCGTCCGGGTTCGAGCGGGTTCGCGGCGCCCGGGTCGAGCGCGAACGAGGCGCCGCGGTTCTGCCAGTGGATCCCGGTCCGCGGCAGAACGCAGCCCGAGCCCCACTCCCAATAGAGCGACTGGATGTAGGAGACCGCGAGCCCATCGCGGTCGATCGCGCCCATCCAGATCGTGTCGCCCTCGGAGCGTGCGAGCGGAAAGGCCGCGGCCCGGCGCATGTCGATCATCGCCGCCTCGCGCTCGAAGACCTCGGGCCGGAGGAACTCCGCCGGATCGTGCCGCAGCCGGTCGGGATCGGTGCAGACCCGGTCGCGGATCGAAAAGGCGCGCTTCACCGCCTCGATCAGCCCGTGGTGGTGCTCGACCGTCTCGGCGCGCCGGATGCCGAGCCGCTCGTGAATGCCGAGGATGAGGAGCGCCGCGAGCCCCTGGGTCGGGGGCGGGAAGTTGTACAGGCTCGCCGCCTGGAGCTTCACCGAGAGCGGCTCGACCATGCGGGCCCGGAACGTCTCGAGGTCGCCGCGCGTGACCGGGCTGCCGATCGCCTCGAGGTCGGCGGCGATCTCGCGCCCGATGTCGCCGCGGTAGAAGTCCTCGAGCCCGGCGCCGGCGAGATGCGCGAGCGTGTCGGCGAGCGCCGGCAGCTTGCGGATCGTGCCCGCGGCCGGAGTCTTGCCCTCGACGAGGAAGGTCTCGGCGAAGCCGGGCGCGGCGTGGAGCGCCTCGGGCTCGTTCGGCTTGCCGGCGGCCTCCGACGGCGACACCGGGCAGCCCTCGCGGGCAAAGCGCACGGCCTCGCCGAGGAGGGCTACGAGCGGCAGCCGGCCGCCGAGCGTCCGCGCGTAGTTGAGCGCGACCTGCCATCCGCCGACCGCGCCGGCGACCGTCAAGGCGGCGTCCGGCCCGCGCCCCGGGATCGCGTCGTAGCCCTTGTCGCGATAGTGCTTGATCGTCGCGAGGCGCCCGGCCGGGCCGCAGGCCTCGATGGCGCGGACGCGTCCGCCGGGCTCGCGGACGAGCCAGAACCCGTCGCCGCCGATCGCATTCATGTGCGGGTAGACGACCGCGATCGTCGCCGCCATGGCGGCCATCGCCTCGATGGCGTTGCCGCCTTCGGCCAGGACGGCGCGGCCGGCCTCGGCCGCGAGCGTGTGGGGCGCCGCGACCGCGGCCGCGGAAAAGACCGGCGTTTCTGGCATCGCGAGCGGGGGGTTGAGTCAGGCGGGACGTTGCGTTCCCGCCCCCCTATGCGCTAGTGGCGCGTTCGGCAACCGTAGAGAACCGCATTGACCCGTCGCAACGACGTCCACTGGGCGAACCTCCTGACCATCGTCAGCGTGCTGATCCTCATCGGAACGGAGGTGCTCGGCGTCGCGCTCGCGGCCGGCTGGGCCATCGCCGGCCTGTTCGAGCTCGGCGACACCGTCGGCCATCTGTTGATGGGCCTGTTCAGCCTCGCCGCCCTCTACGTCATGTACCTGCTCTGGCGCCGCGCCATCCACATCGAGCCGATCCGGGGCTGAAGGCAGGGCGGACCCTCTCCCGTTCAGGGAGAGGGCAGCGGTGGGTTGGCTACCCCTTGACGCCCTTCTCCTGGAAGTATTTCAGCGCGCCGGGGTGGAACGGGATCGGCGAGCGTTCCTGGACCTGGTTATCGAGCGAGAACGCCTCGGCCTCCTTGTGGACGGCGACGAGCTCGGCCTTCTTCTCAACCACCGTCTTGACGATGTTGTAGGCGACCTCGTCGCTCATCCGGTCGCCGGTCACGAGAATGTTCCAGACGTCGACGATCTTGTTCTCGACCTTGGTTCCGGGATAGGCCCCGGCCGGGATCGCGCCGGCGCTGTAGAGCTTGCCGTACTTGGCATTCATCTTGTCGACGAGGTCGGCGTGGTCGATGAGCTTCATCGTCACGCCGGGCGTCGCCGCAAGGTCGGTGACGGCGGCCGTCGGGATGCCGCCGACCCAGAAGAAGGCGTCGATCTTGCGGTCCTTGATGGCGTTGACGCTCTCGGCGACGGAGAGGCGCTCGCGCTTCATGTCCTTGTCCTTGTCGAGGCCGGCGGCCTCGATGACCCTGAACGCCATGACCTCGGTGGCGCTGCCCGGCGAGCCGGTCGAGACGCGCTTGCCCTTGATGTCGGCGATCTTGTCGACGCCGGTGCCCTCGATCGTCACGACGTGCATGCGGTTCGGATAGAGCACGAGCAGGCTCTGCAACGGCACCTTGGCGCTCTTGAACTTGTCCTGGCCCTTGAGGGCGTCGAGCGCCGCGTCCGCCATGGTGAAGGCGAGCTCGCTCTGGCCGGAGCCGATGAGCTTGAGGTTGTCGACCGAGCCGCCGGTGACCTCGGCCGTCGCCTGAACGCCCGGCAGGTACTTCGTCAGCACATTCGCCATGGCGCCGCCGAGCGGATAGTACACGCCGCCGGTGCCGCCGGTGCCGATCGAGATGGTCTTCTGCTGCGCCAGAACGGCGCCGCCGGCGAGCGCGACCGCCGCGGCCGCGACGAGAGCGCCCTTGAGGATGCGTTCGAGCATCATTGTCTCTCCCGGATCAGGTTGTTACCGGAGCTGAGACGCCCGGCTTCATCCGCTGCCATATCACGACGCCGACGAGGATCGCCAGACCGAGGGTGCCGGTGTACTCGATGTCCCGGCCGGAGAGCGCCTCGGCTCCCGCCTCGATCAGGGTCGGGAAGATGAGAAGCAGGCCGGAGAGCGCATAGAGGACCGTCTCGACCGGTCTGTTGCGGCGCAAGCCCCATTGCTGGACCGCGGCCGACAGCGCGGCGAGCCCCAGCGCTGCCCGGATCGAGATCGAGATCACGTCGATCCACGAGCCGCCCGGCGGGATCTTGAGCAGAAGCCCTACTCCATCCGGGTCGAGCACGAACACGAACGGCACCAGGAAAGCCGGCAGGGTGTATTTCCAGGATTGCAGCGTCGTCTTGTACGGGTCGCCGCCGGTGATCGCCGCCGCCGCGAAGGGCGAGAGCGCGGTTGGCGGCGAGACCTCGGACAGGACCGCGTAATAGAAGATGAACATATGGGCGGCGAAGTCCGGCACGCCGAGCTTCGTCAGCGCCGGCGCCGCGATGACGGCGCAGATGATGTAGGACGCCGTCACCGGCACCGCGAGGCCGATGACCCAGACGATGAGCGCCGTGTAGATCGCGGTCAGCAGCAGGCTGCCGCCGGCGTAGGCGATGACGATCGAGGAGAACTTCAGCCCGAGCCCGGTGAGGGTAACGACGCCGACGACGATGCCGGCGCAGGCGCAGGTGGTGGCGGCGTTGATGGCGCCGATCGAGCCGTCCGCCATGGCGCGCACGAGCTTCGAGGCGTTAAAGCCGAGCCTTTGCCAAAGGCTCGGTCCTGCCGTGGAGAGCGCACGGCCGAACGAGATCAGCGCCGTGTCGCGGCGCAGGAAGCTCAGGACGAAGGTGGCAAGCGTCGCATAGAAGACCGACAGCGACGGCGAGTAGCCGATCACCATGAAGACGACGACCGCCAGCAACGACACGAAGTGGAAGCCGTAGCGCCGGGTCATCTCTCCGAGCGTGAGCTCCTGATGGAATTCGACGTCCTTCGCGCCGAAGCGCTTGGCGTCGAGCTCGACCATGATCAGCAGCGCGAAGTAGTAGAGGCAGGTCGGGATGGTCGCCATCCAGATCACGTCGAGGTACGAGATCTTCAGGAATTCGGCGATCAGGAAGGCGGCCGCGCCGAGCACCGGCGGCGACAGGATGGCGCCGAGCCCGCCGGCCGCGAGAAGCCCGCCGGCGGCGTTCTTGCTGAAGCCGGCTTTCGCCAGCATCGGCGCCGCGACGGTGCCGATCATCACCGTCGTCGCGACGCCCGATCCCGACGGTCCGCCGAGGAGGAACGACGACAGCACGACCGCCCGGCCGGCGCTGTTGCGCTTGCGGCCCATGAGCGCGAGCGAGAAATCGATGAAGAACTTGCCGGCGCCGGACTGGTTGAGGAAGGCGCCGTAGATCGTGAACAGGATGATGAGCGTCGCCGAGACGTCGACCGCGACGCCGAAGATGCCCTCGAGCGTGATGAACAGGTGCCCGACGAGCCGCGGGAAGTCGTAGCCGCGATGCGTCCAGGGCGGCGGCAGGTGCGGCCCGAGCATCGCGTAGAGGATGAAGAGGATGGAGACGACCGGCATGATCGGGCCGGTGGTGCGCCGCGTCGCCTCGAGCAGGAGGACGATGAAGACGACGCCGAGGATCACGTCCCAGCGCTCCGGGACGGTGGCGCGGTCGGTGAAGTCGTCGCCGCCATAGAGCGCGTAGGCGATGATCCCGACGCTGGCGATCGCCGGCAGCACGTCCCACCAGCGGATGCGGTTGCGATAGCGAACCGCCACCGGGAAGAGCAGGTAGCTCAGCACCAGCACGAAGGCGACGTGGATGTAGCGCAGCTCCTGCGTCGGCACGATGTCGTAGGCGGCCCAGAGGTGGAACGCCGACATGACGACGGCGATGCCGGTGGTGAGGAGCCCGGCCGCGCCGACGAGGCGGTTCGCCGCCCCCTCCTCGGCTTCGACGTAGGACTCGGCCTTGCGCAGCGCCTCGGTCGAGACCTCGTCGGGCCCGACCACCGCCTCGAGCGGCAGGCCCGCGGTGTCTGGACCCGCGGAATCGTCGGAGCGCGCGGGGACGGGGTTCGTCTCGTTCGCCATGGCTGTCTCGCTCGGCGTTTTCACGGGCCGGCGATCGCTGTCACGACGAGCCCGCCGGGCGGGACGGTTAGTAGCACGGTGCGCCGAAGCTGCAATCTCCGGCGGCTTCGACGAAGGGACTGGTCATGGCGAAGTTTTTATGTGCATTGCACCGCGACATTTTTCCGGGAGCATGCCCGAATGCTGATCCGCGCCGACGACCTTACGCGGCTCGTCCATGACATCTTCCACGCCGAGGGCTGCTCGGAGGCCGAGAGCGGGCGCATCGCGCTCTACCTCGTGCGCGCGAACCTCGCCGGCCACGACAGCCACGGCGTGATCCGCGTGCCGCGCTACGTCGCCTGGGAGCGCTCCGGCGAGTTCGTCAAGAACCAGACCGCGGAGGTCGTCACCGAGAACGACAGCTTCGCGGTCGTCGACGGCCGCTTCGGCTTCGGCCAGTCGATCGGTCCCGAGGCGGTGCAGGTCGGCATGAGAAAGGCCGCGAAATCGGGCGCCGCCGTCGTCGCGCTGAAGAGCTCCGGCCATCTCGGGCGCATCGGCGAATGGGCCGAGATGGCGGCCGAGGCCGGGCTCGTCTCGGTGCATTTCGTCAACGTCGCCGGCAGCCAGCTCGTGGCGCCGTTCGGCGGCGTAGACCGGCGCATATCGACGGCGCCGTTCTCGATCGGCTTTCCGATGCGCGGCGCCGAGCCGGTGATTCTCGATTTCGCCACCTCGGCGGTCGCCGAGGGCAAGGTCCTGGTCGCGGCGCGCGGCGGCAAGAAGCTGCCAGAGGGCAGCCTGATCGAGCCGGACGGCCGGCTCACGGCCGACCCGCACACGCTCTACGGGGATTACGACGACGCGCGCGCCCCCGACGCGCGCAACGGCCAAGGCGCGATCCGCGCCTTCGGCGAGCACAAGGGCTCGGGCCTCGCCTTCATGTGCGAGCTCCTCGCCGGCGCCTTCACCGGCTCGGGCTGCGCCGGACCTGGACAGCCGCGTTTTGCCAACGGCATGCTGTCCTTCTACATGGCGCCGTCGTTCTTCGGCACCGACGAGGCCTATACGGCGGAGGCGCAGCGCTACATCGAATTCTTCAAGAGCTCGCGCCCGGCGAGTGCCGGCGGCGAAGTGCTGGTGCCGGGCGAGCCCGAGCGTCGCAGCAAGGCGGAGCGCCTGAAGAACGGCGTCCCTCTCCCCGACGACGCCTGGCGCGCCATCTGCGCGACGGCGCGGGAGGTTGGGGTCGATCCGGACCGTTACCCGGTGCTGCAACGCTAGCCCTGCCAGATTGACGGCGGGGCGGGCGCCCCCTACCTCGGGCTCGCAGCCCCCGTCCTCCATGATCGATCGTCGCTCGTTCCTCGCCGGCGCCCTGGGCGCGTTCGCCGCCTCCGGCCCGCTGTCCGCGAGCGAGGTCGCGGCGCTTCGCTTCGGGCCGGCGTCGCCGCTATCCTTCGACGCCCTGAAGCAGCGGGCGCGTGACCTTGCGCGCGCGCCCTACATCCCTCCGGCGCGTCCCGCGCCCGAGGTGCTGCAGCAGATCGACTACGACGCCCACGGCAAGATCAGGTTCAAGACCGATCTGGCGCTCTGGGCGAACGGCCCGAGCGCCTTTCCGGTCACCTTCTTCCACCTCGGGCGTTACTTCCAGCTCCCGGTCCGCATGCACGTCGTAGAGGGCGGCGAGGCGCGCGAGATCCTCTACGACAACCGCTATTTCGACATGCCGGCGGACTCGCCGGCGCACCGGCTGCCGGACAACTCGGGCTTTGCCGGCTTCCGCTTCCAGGAGGCGCGCGCCGGCCGGCTCGACTGGCGCAAGAACGACTGGGCGGCGTTCCTCGGCGCCTCCTATTTCCGCGCCATCGGCGAGCTCTACCAATACGGCCTGTCGGCCCGGGGGGCCGCGGTCGACACCGCGGTGTTCGGCAAGCCCGAGGAGTTCCCGAGCTTCACCCATGTCTATTTCGAGACGCCGGCGCCGGGGGAGGACGGCGTGACGGTGCTCGCCCTCCTTGACGGACCAAGCCTTGCCGGCGCGTTCCGCTTCGTCATGCGCCGTGCCGAGGCGGTGCTGATGGAGATCGAGAAGGCGCTCTACCTCCGTCAGGATGTCGAGCGCCTCGGCATCGCGCCCCTGACCTCGATGTACTGGTACTCGGAAACCGCGAAGCCGACGGCGATCGACTGGCGGCCCGAGATCCACGATTCCGACGGCCTCGCGCTCTGGACCGGCGCCGGCGAGCGCATCTGGCGCCCGCTCAACAATCCGCCGCGGATCACCGCCTCGTCCTTCGCCGACGAGCGCCCGCGCGGCTTCGGGCTGATGCAGCGCGACCGGCTCTTCGACCACTATCTCGACGGCGTCTATTACGACCGCCGGCCCTCGCTCTGGGTCGAGCCCCTCAGTGACTGGGGCCGGGGTTCGGTGCAGCTCATCGAGCTCCCGACCGACGACGAGATCCACGACAACGTCGTCGCGACCTGGGTCCCGGCGGAGCCGGCCCGGACCGGCACCTCCCATGAATTCCGCTACCGCCTGCACTGGGTCGCCGACGAGCCCTATCCGCCGACGCTTGCGCGCTGCGTCGCGACCCGGCTCGGCAATGGCGGGCAGGCCGGCACGGTGCGGCCGAAGGGCGTGCGCAAGTTCATCGTCGAGTTCAAGGGCGAGCCGCTCGCGCGGCTGCCGGCGGGCGTGCTGCCCGAGCCGGTGCTGTGGGCCTCGCGCGGGGCGTTCTCGAACGTCCGCGCCGAGGCGGTGCCGAACGACGTGCCCGGCCACTGGCGGGCCGAGTTCGACCTCACCGCGACCGGAACCGAGCCGGTCGAGCTGCGCTGCTACCTGCGCAGTCGCGACGCGGTGCTCTCCGAAACCTGGCTGTATCAGTACCACCCGAGCTTCTGAGCGGCTGTCATTCCGGGGCTCGCCGAAGGCGAGAACCCGGAACCCACGGCGACGTGGCGATGAAGGAGCGTGTGGGTGGATTCCGGGTTCTCCGCTTCGCGGAGCCCCGGCACGACAGCAGGGGTGGCGAGCCGGCGTGAAATGTTATATTAGAACATCCGATGACTCACGAACCCGACCAACCTCACAGTCACGCCCCGCGCGCGACCGCGGCCGCGCCGACGATCTCGCTTTTGCGCCTCTCGGCCGGGCAGCGCCTGGTCGGCGCCGCAGTGCTTTCGGGCGCGATCTGGGCTCTCGTCCTTCTGACGATCGGCCGGACATGAGAACCGCGACCGCCATCCGCTTCGACGACCTGACGCTCGGCTACGGGCGCCGGCCTGCCGTCCACCATCTCGACGGCGAGGTCGCGGCCGGGAGCCTGACGGCGGTCGT
>JAJKJG010000321.1 GCA_021154065.1 Methylobacterium sp. | reverse complement strand
GCTGCGCGACGACTTCATCAAGGACTCGGTGGCCGGCGTGGAGCGCTGGAACAAGGTGATCGAGAAGGCGGGCATCCCGTTCCGCCTGAAGGTGCCGCACAAGGCCTTCCACCGCCACATCGGCTAGTTCAAGGACGTGAAGGTCTCGCCGCAAGGGCAGGCGATCGGCGAGGCGGCGTGGGCGAAGGACAAGGATGCCTGGCTGCCTTCGAAGGCGGACGGCGACTTCATCGAGGCGCTGATGAAGCCGGTCGCCGAGCCCGGCCGGTTCGCCGGCTGGATCGCGCCCCCGAAGGTCGGCATCGACAACAAGCCCGGCGATTTCGAATACGTGAAGATCGCGGCGTGAGGACTGTCATTCCGGGGCGGCGCGCAGCGCCGAGCCCGGAACCCATAACCACGATCCTTGCCGGAAGAGTCTCGACGGTGCCGCTTCTTTCTCCAACGCCGGTGTTCATGGGTTCCGGGCTCGGCCGCTCCGCGGCCGCCCCGGAATGACAGCACCATGAACGCCCCTCTCAAAAAGCAGCACCTGATCGATCCCGAGATCTGCATCCGGTGCAACACCTGCGAGGAGACGTGCCCGATCGACGCCGTCACGCATAACGACAACAACTACGTCGTCGATGCCGCGATCTGCAATTACTGCATGGACTGCATCGCGCCGTGCCCGACGGGCGCGATCGACAACTGGCGCATCGTGGCGCGGCCCTACACCAACGCCGAGCAGTTCTCCTGGGGCGAACTGCCGGTGCAGGAGGAGATGCCGGAGGGGGAGGCGGCGGGCGCCGCGATCGAGGCGCTCGAGGACGAGGTCGGGGCGCTGCTCGAGGAGGCGCGCAAGGGCCTCGGCGGCAAGGCGGTGGCGCCGGCGTCCGCATCGAAGCCGACGGTCAACCTCTACAACCGCAACAAGCCCGCCAGAGCGACCGTCGTCGGCAATTTCCGCCTCACCGACAACGCCGCCGAGAACGACGTCCGCCACATCATCCTCGATTTCCACGAGACGCCGTTCCCGGTGCTCGAAGGCCAGAGCATCGGCATCCTGCCGCCGGGCCTCGACGCCAAGGGCCTGGCCCACCAGGTCCGGCTCTACTCGGTCGCGAGCCCGCGCGACGGCGAGAAGCCGAACGCCAACAACGTCTCGCTCACCGTGAAGCGCGAGGCGGGCGGCGTCTGCTCGAATTATCTCTGCGATCTGCCGAAGGGCGCCAAGGTCGACGTGACGGGGCCGTTCGGCGCGACCTTCCTGATCCCGAACGATCCGGCGGCGCACATCGTCATGATCTGCACCGGCACCGGCTCGGCGCCGTTCCGCGCCTTCACCGAGCGCCGCCGCCGCGCGATGCCGCAGGCGACCGGCAAGCTGGTGCTGTTCTTCGGCGCGCGGCGGCCGGCGGAGCTGCCCTATTTCGGCCCGCTGCAGAAGGTGCCGAAGAGCCTCCTGACGCAGCACCTGTGCTACTCGCGCGTCGCCGGCGAGCCCAAGACCTACGTGCAGGACCGGCTGCGCGCCGAGGAGGCCGCCGTCGCGGCGCTCCTCAAGGAGCCCGCCACCCACATCTACATCTGCGGCCTCAAGGGCATGGAAAGCGGCGTCGACGAAGCCTTCGCCGATGTCTGCCGTCACGCCGGCCTCGATTGGGCGGCGCTCAAGCCCGAGATGCGGGCAAGCGGCCGCTATCACGTGGAGACCTACTAGGATGGACCGGGAGCTTCCGCGCGCCGGCGAGCCCGAGGCTCCGGCGGGCGCTGCCGGGAGCGGGCGTGCCGGGGCATCGGTGCGCCCGCCGCTGCTGGCCGAGATCGGCGCCATCATCCGCCAGGCGCGCGCCAAGCGCGGCATGACGCGTAAAGTGCTCGCCGCCCTGTCGCAGACCTCGGAGCGCTACCTCGCCCAGATCGAGAGCGGCGAGGGCAACCCGACGGTGCTCGTGCTCGACGCCGTCGCGCAGGGGCTCGGCGTGGCGCTGTTCGACCTCTTGCCGCTGTCGAACGGAAACGGCGCGCGGGCGGGTCTGGCGCGTCGCCTGCGTCGCCTGAGCGAGCCCGAGATCCAGGCGGTCGACCGCTTCCTCGACAGCGGCGACGCCGATCCGGCCGCCGGGGCGCGGGGCCGGCGGATCGCGCTTATTGGCCTGCGCGGCGCCGGCAAGACGACGCTCGGCAGCGCGCTTGCGGCCCGCCTCGGCTGCCTGTTCATCGAGCTCGACAAGCTGATCGAGCGCGACCACGGCGCCGGCGTGCCGATGCTGTTCGAGGTCTATGGCCAGGGCACCTTCAGACGCTACGAGCGCGAGGCGCTGGAAAAAGTCGTCGCCGCAAACGACGCAGCGGTGATCGCGACCGCCGGCGGCATCGTCGCCGACGAGGGCAATTTCGCCCTCTTACGCGCCACGACCCACGTCGTCTGGCTGAAGGCAACGCCGGCCGAGCATATGCGCCGCGTCATGGCCCAGGGCGACTTCCGTCCGATGGGCAAGAGCCGCGAGGCCATGGCCGACCTCATCGCCATCATGGAAGCGCGCGAGCCCGAATACGGCCGGGCGCACGCCGCGCTCGACACCGGCGGCCGCTCGGTGGAATCCTGCCTCGACGAGCTCGCCGCAACCGCGGAGCGGCTGTTCGCGGGCGCGGGATGAGCACTGCATCGGCGGTGGTGCGTGCTTCGAGGCTCGCTGCGCTCGCACCTCGGCATGAGGAGAGGGGTGTTTGAGCCCAGCTCCCAACCCCTCATGCTGAGGTGCGAGCCGAAGGCGAGCCTCGAAGCACGCACCGACGGCGGCACGGCTGCGCCTCTCAAGAGAGACCTTCGCGAACTGTTTTCATCATAACAACAGTGCCGATCATCATGATCGGGTAGGCGGGAATCTCTCTGAGGAGTCAGGCTGCCCGAATCCCCGTCATGATGACGGTGCGCATCCGCAGAGGTCTCAAGCGGGGGCCTGTCCTCTCCACCATGCGCACGTCTGTCTGGCGGCATTCCTCCTCCCCCACAAGGGCGGGGGGTGCTCACACCCCGAGATGCCGCTCCAGGAGCTCGCGCTTTGCCGCGAGCTCGGCGGGCGGGCCTTCGAACACGATCTCGCCCTTCGACAGAATCATCGCCTTGTCGGCGATGCGCGAGAGGGCGCGGAAATCCTTGTCGACGATGACCGTCGCGACGCCTTCGGCGCGGATCTGCGCGATAGTGCGCCAGATCTCCTGGGCGACCAAGGGCGCCAGCCCCTCCGTCGCCTCGTCGATGAGGATCAGGTCCGGGTTGGTCATCAGCGCGCGGCCGATCGTCAGCATCTGCTGCTCGCCGCCGGAGAGCTGGTTGCCGCCGTTGCGGCGCCGCTCGGCGAGACGCGGGAACAGCGCGAAAACCTTCTCCAGCGTCCACCGGCGCCGCCCGTCGCGCCCCGGCCGCGCCGCCATGATCAGGTTCTCGACAACCGATAGAGAGGCGAAGATGCCGCGCCCCTCGGGCACGAAGGCGACGCCGCCGCGCGCGATCGTTTCCGGCGCCGCCTTGGTAATATCCCGCGACTGCAGGAGAATCCGCCCACGCCGGTCGGCCACGAGGCCGATGAGGGAGCGCAGGAGCGTGGTCTTGCCCATGCCGTTGCGGCCCATCAGCGCGACGGTCTCGCCGTGGCCGACCGATAGATCGATGCCGTGCAGGATCTGGCTCGCGCCGTAGAAGGCCTGCAGCTTCTCGGCCGAGAGCAGCGCGCTCATGCCGGGCCGTCCTCGCCCAGATAGGCGGTGCGCACCGCCGGATCGCGGCGCACCTCCTCCGGCGCCCCTGAGGCGATGACGCGGCCGTCGGCCATGACGGTCAGGCGGTCGGCGAGCGCGAAGACGGCGTCCATGTCGTGCTCGACGATCAGCACCGCGCGGCCGGCCTTGAGCGAGCGGATGAGCGCGATCATGCCGGCGGCCTCGGCCTGGCCCATGCCGGCGAGCGGCTCGTCGAGGAGCACGATCGTCGGGTCGGTCGCGAGCACCATGGCGATCTCGAGCTGGCGCTGCTCGCCGTGGCTCAGAAGGCCGGCGCCGACGTCGCCGCGGGCCTCGAGCCCGACGGTCGCCACCGCCTCGCGGGCCCGCGCCGCGACGGCGGCGTCGCGCCCGGCGCCCCCGAACATGCGCAGCCGGCCCGGGGCGCGCGCCTGCGCCGCGAGCCGCACGTTCTCGAAGACCGTGAAGGGCAGGAAGATCGTGGTCTTCTGGTAGGAGCGGCCGAGCCCGGCGAGCCCGAGGCGGTCCGGCGCCAGGCCGGAGACGTCGCGGCCGGAAAGACGCACCGTCCCGGCGCTGGCGCTGAGCTCGCCCGAGAGGAGATTGATCAGCGTCGACTTGCCGGCCCCGTTCGGGCCGATGACGGCATGGATCTCGCCGACATGGACGTCGAGCGACACGCCGGCGACGGCGCGAAGCCCGCCGAAGCGCTTCTCGAGTCCCTCGGCGGCGAGCGCGACCTCAGGCATGGCCGGCCTCGCGGGCCGGCAGCGCCTCGGCGGGCCGCCGTCGCGCCAGGCGCGTCGCGGTGCCGAACGCCATCTCGAACAGCTGCCGGATGCCGTTCGAGAGGGTGAGCACGATGATCATGATGATGATGCCCTCGACGAGCTTCCAATGCTCGGTCGCCGCGCGCAGCACCTCCTCGAGACCCATCAGGAGGGCTGCGCCGACGAGCGGCCCCGTGACCGTGCGCATGCCGCCGAGCACGACCATCACCAGCACGGTCGCGGAGACGTGCCAGCCGAGCATCTGCGGGGCGACGTAGCCGTACTGCGCCGCGGCGAAATAGCCGGCGACGCCGGCAAGCGCGCCGGAGACCACGAAGGCGGTGAGGCGGATGCGGTAGATCGGGAAGCCGAGCGAGCGCGCGCGGCGTTCGTTCACCCGCGCCGCCGCGAGCGCATGGCCGAAGGGCGAACGCACGATCGCGGCAAGGAGCGCGATGCCGGCGAGCGTCGCCGCGAGCACGACCCAGTAAAAGGTCGCGGGCTTCTCGAGATCGAGGAGCCGCAGCCCGCCGATCATCGCCTCGGGCTTGAAATAGACGAAGGTGCCGTCGGAGCCGCCGGCAATCTTGGTGTCATGGAAGAGGAAGAACAGCATCTCGCCGAAGGCGAGGGTGACCATGATGAAATAGACGCCGCGGGTGCGTAACGAGAGCGCCCCGATAGCGAGCGCGGCGAGCGCCGCCGCCGCGACGGCGAGCGGCAGCGTCAGCCAGAGCGAGCCGGCCTCGTATTGCGGCGCGGCGAGCGCCAGCACGTAGCCGGCAAGGCCGAAGAACGCGGCGTGGCAGAGGCTGACGAGGCCGCCGAAGCCGACGACGAGGTTCAGCGCCATCGCCAGGAGTCCCATGATCAGGACCTTGGTCGCGAACTGCACGTAGTAGGCCGGAACGAGGAACGGCAGCGCGATCGCGGCGGCGAGGAGCGCTGCGGCCGCGAGGCGGCCCGTGATCGGCGCTCCGCGCACTCCTAGACCTCGCGCTGGCCGAGGATGCCGTTCGGCCGCCAGAGCAGCACGGCGGCCATGACGAGGTAGACGGAAATGCTGGACACGCTCGGGAAGAACACCTTCCCGAACGAGTCGGTGATGCCGATGAGGAGCGCGCCGATCGCGGCGCCCGCGACCGAGCCGATGCCGCCGAGCACCACCACCACGAAGGAGAGGATCAGCATCTGGTTGTCCATGCCCGGGAACACCGTCGAGATCGGCGCGACGACGATGCCGGCGAGCGCCGCCAGCGCGATCCCGGCCGCGAAGACATAGCGGTTGACGAGATCGAATGGGATGCCGAGCGCGCGCGCCATGTCGCGGTTCTCCGCTCCGGCGCGGATGATCATGCCGATGCGGGTCTTCTGGATGACGAAGAAGATCGCCGCCGCGACCGCGAGGCAGAACGCGCAGATCGCGAGCCGGTACACCGGATAGGACAGCACCTCCGTCAGGCGGATCGAGCCTTGCAGGAAGGCCGGCGCCGCGACGGAGTGCACGTCCTTCCCGAACAGGATGTGCCGCATCTCGTCGAGCACGAGGATCAGGCCGAAGCTGAGGAGCACTTGGGCGAGGTGGTCGCGGCCATAGAGACGCTTGACGAAGATCTCCTCGAGCAGGAGCCCGATCGCAAAGGCGATCGCGACGCCGCCCGCGAGCGCAAGCCAGAAGCTGCCGGTATAGGCGGAGATCCAGTAGGTGAGGTACGCGCCGAGCATGTAGAAGGCGCCGTGGGCGAGATTGATGACGCCGAGGATGCCGAACACGAGCGTCAGCCCGCTCGCGACGAGGAACAGCACGAGCCCGTACTGCACCCCGTTCAGGAGCTGGACGGCGAGGCTGACGAGGTCCATTCAAAAACTCCGCTGTCATTCCGGGGCTCGCGAAGCGAGAACCCGGAACCCATAAACACCGTTGCGGCCGATCGCGCTCGACAGGCGCGACCTGCGTTTATGGGTTCCGGGTTCGGTGCTGCGCACCGCCCCGGAATGACAGTGCGCTAAGCCGACATGCGGCAGCCGCGGGCCGGATCGGCGAGGCTTTCGTGCGCGACCGAGACGTACTCGTTACGGCCGTTGCGCACCTCGCGGAGATAGATGTTCTGCACGACGTTGTGCGCCTTCGAGAAGCTGATCGGCCCGCGCGGCGAGTCGATCTTCGCGCCTTCCATCGCAACGATCATCTTGTCGCGCGCGCCGGCGTCGCCGCCGACCGCCGCGAGCCCGATGTCGAGAAGAGCCGCCGAGTCGTAGCCCTGCACGGCATAGACGTCGCCGTCGAGGCCGGTCTTCTTCTTGAACGCCTCGAGGAAGGCCTTGTTCGCCGGGTTGTCGAGGTTGTCGGCGTAGTGCAGCGTGGTCTTGATGCCGTTCGCCGCCTCGCCCTGCGCCTCGATCGTGCCGTCGGTGAGGAAGCCGGTGCCGTAGAGCGGGATCTTGTCCTTGAGGCCGGCGGCCGCGTAGTCCTTGACGAACTTCACGGCGCCGCCGCCCGCGAAGAACGAGAACACCGCGTCGGGGCGCAGCGTGCCGATGCGGGTGATGAGCGATTGGAACTCGACCTCCGGGAAGGGCAGGTAGAGTTCCTCGACGATCTTCCCGCCGCCGCCGGCCTGGGCGAAGTTCTCCTTGAAGCTGTCGACCATCTGCTGGCCGGCGGCATAGCGCCAGGTGATGGTGACGATGTTCTTGTGGCCGGCATTCGCCATCACCTTGCCCATCGGGAAGGCCGGCTGCCAGTTCGAGAACGAGGTGCGGAAGATGTTCGGCGCGCAGGCCGGGCCCGTCGCCTCGTTCGCGCCGGCGTTCGGGATGATGAGCAGCGTGTTGGTGTCGCGGGCGACCTTCACCATCGCCATCGCGACGCCGGAATGCACGGTTCCGATGACGACGTCGACCTTCTCGCGGCCGACGAGGCGGTTCATGTTGTCGGTCGCGGCCTCGGGCTTCGACTCGTCGTCGACCTGCACGAAGGCGACCTGGCGTCCGCCGAGCTTGCCGCCCTGCTGCTCGACTTTGAGCCTGAAGGCCTCGTCGATGAACTTGCCGAGCTTCGCGAAGGTGCCGGTGTAGGGCAGCATGAATCCGACCTTCAGCGGCGCGCCTTGGGCGAGCGCCGGCATCGGGAACGGCGAGGCGAACCCAAGAGCTGCAGTTCCCGCAGCCCCTTTTAGGATCGTGCGGCGGGTCGGCAGAACAAGACAATGGTCGCCATTCATGGCGCTTTCCTCCCTGGAATATGGTCGCTCCGGTGCGGCTCCGGAGACGGTCGGGCGTTCGCGCAAGCTTCGCCCAGAACCCCTCTGGAGTCATCCGGCTTCTTGCGCCGTGCGGGCGGCGATGCAGACGCGGCGGAGCATAGGGCGGGGTTCTTCCCCGGGGCAAGCGAGGTCGAGCGCTCCTCCGTTGACCTGGCGGAGCGCCGAAGGCACGGTGCCCGGGCGCG
>JAJKJG010000320.1 GCA_021154065.1 Methylobacterium sp. | reverse complement strand
TTGCTGCTGTAGGCGTTGACGATGCAGCTGCTGCCAGGCGTCACGTCATCGAGCCCGCCGGCATAGAGAGGCTCGAGGAACACGAGGATGGTTCCGGGTCGTGAAACCTGCTGTGCGTCGATCAGCTGTTCGCCGCCGCGGAACTGACCGGCGGCAATGAAGTCCTGAACCCCCGTGACCACCATCGGGATGATGGCCCAGGGCTTTGAGACGCAGGTGGCTTCGGCCGCCATCCCGATCTTCATCACCTGGGCTTCGGTCTGTCCGAATCCGGCCTGCACGCTCCGCCGGCCGGCGCCCTCCGGGATCAGGACGCCGGCCGGACGCATCATCGGATTCACGACGTCGCCGACGCGCAAAAGGAATTGCTCCACCCGCCCGGCGACGCCGGCACGGATGATGGTCTTCGCCAGCTCCACCTCGGCCTCGGCGAGCGCCGCCTCGGCGCTCGCCCTCTCGGCCGGGAGAAGGGCGGATACTTTCACCTCGGCACCCTCTTTTGCCGCGGTGGCGGCCATGATCGCTGCCTGGCGACCGTCGACCGCGACTTGGAGCTTCTCGATGTCCCGGCGCGGGACGATGCCCGGATTGCGCCTGAACAGCTCCTGCTTGGTCTCGAGCTCGTCGAGGGCCTGCTGGTGGGCGCTCCTGGCTTCCTGGATCTTGCCCTCGGCCTCCACGATGTCCGTCCGCGCCACGATCCGTCCGGCATCGACCTCGGCGATTTTCCGGCGCGCGGTCTCGACCGCCGCCCGCTGTTTCGAGTTGTCCAACCTGAAGAGCGGCTGTCCCTGGACGACGTCGTCGCTCATGCCGACATTGATCTCGGCGACGCGCCCGATCGTCTCGGGAACGATCGGCACGGTTCGGAAGAACAAGGTCGCGGTTTTCGTCGACGGATGATAGTAGAACACCACCGTGATGAGGCCGACGGTGAGCATCAGGCAGGCGGTGATCCCCCATCTCAGCTCGTACCACACCGAGTAGAACGTGATTTCCCGGCCGAGCCGCTTGCCCTGGACATAGCGGCGGAAGAGATAGTCCGGAAGAATCGTCAGGAGCGAGCAGAGAAGCAGCTCAAGCATCGATCAGTTCCTGGTTCGGGCCGGACCGGGCCCTTCTCTTCTCCGGCGCCTCGGGGGCGGCGCTCGCCGGCGGATGATCGGGGATCGCGCCGACCCGGAAATCGGCCGCACCTCGATCTGAAGAGGGCTGGGGCTTGAGGGTGTCGGCGGGATCGGCCGCGGCGTCGTCAGCGATCCTCTCGAGGGAGCTTGCCATTCGTCCGAGCGGCGTTCCGAAATCCGGAAGGTCGATGAGCGCGAGCAACAGGCCGGCCACCCAGAAGGCATGGATGTGGGTGAAGAGCGCCAGGAGGCCGAGCACGGCGACGATCTCGAACTGAAGCTTGTGCCCCTTGTGCGCCAAACGCTCCGGCAGCGTGTGCAGCTTCAGGAAGAGGTTGCCGAAGATCAGCACGATGACGATCAGCATGACCGCCGTGACAACCAAAAGGACATCGGTCTCGCCTGGCGCGGTGATGAACGCCGGGAGATGATGAGGGGCGGCCGGGTGAGCCTGGGCACTCATGCCGCGGCTCTGGTTGGGGATGGCACGACGAACCTCCGCGCGGGCCGTAGAGATGCAAACGAATCGGCAGCAGTCGTTTCGACGCCTGGTCTTGCTAGCGAAATGACCCGGCGCCAGCTTGATAAAACGCGCCACGCCGCATCCATCATGCCTCGCCTTGGATTTTACGTCGAGCGGTGTCCTGCCCGATCAAGGGCAGACAATAGACTGGCGGTGAGCTAGCCTGTGCATCGACGCGCGAGGCGAGCCTCGCACCGCGGCGACTCTGCCAGACCGCTGGCCGCCAAGGGAGACCTGATCATTGAGCAGGATACTGCGCTGGGCGCTCGTGGTGTGCTGCGTGTGCGTCGCCATCGCTCTTGGTGCGACTGCCTGGTATCGCCTTTCGCGACCCACTGTCCTGACGGTGGCGGTCGGGCCGGCCGACTTCGACGATGCTGCCCTGATCTCGGCATTTGCCCGCAAGTTCGTCGCCGGCGGCGCGCCGGTGCGGCTCTCGATCGTGCCGAGCTCCGGCCCCGCCGATGCGATGGAGCGCCTCAAGAAGGGTGAGGCGCAGCTCGCCGTGGTGCGCAGCGACGGGAATGGTTCGGAGCAGGCTCAAGCCGTCGCGCTGCTTCACACCGATCCCGTCGTCATCGTCGCTGCCGAAAAGACAGGCGTCGAAAGCTTCGGGGACCTCAAAGGCAAGACGATCGGCGTGATCGGCCCGCCAGGCGCCAACGACTCGCTCCTGCGCACGCTGCGACAGCATTATCGAGCCCCCGGCGAAACCAGAACGCTCGCCCCGGTCCCTTTGGAAGTATCGACGGCGATCCGCACCCGAGCCGTGGACGCGTTGCTGTTCGTCGTTCCGACGACGCGCGGCGTCAAGCTCGGCGAAAGCTGGGCGGCGGTGCGCAGCGCCAGCCGCCGGAAGCTCGCATTCGTCTCCTTGGATGAAGCTGAAGCCCTTGTGGCCGCAAATCCCGCCTATGAGTCAGGCGAGATCGAGGCCGGACAGTTCGGCGGCTCGCCCTCCCTGCCGGAGGAGAGCGTGACCACGATCACGGTCGCGACCTACCTCGTCGCGAACCGCAACGTTGCGGCAGACGCGATCACGGCCCTGACCCGGACGCTGTTCCAGGAGCGCCAGGCCGTTTCCGGGGAAGCGCCGATCGCAAACCTGATCAAGGCGGCGAGCACCGAAAAGGACGCGGTCTATCCGCTCCATCCCGGCGCGAAGGTCTATTATGGCGGTGAAGAGACGAGCTTGATGGAGCGGTACGGGGATTGGCTGTTCTACGGGCCCATGCTGGCCGGCGCCCTCGGCTCGGGATTCTTGGTCCTGCTTCGCTTCCTCGGATTCCGCGATGAGCAGGATCAGACGGCTCTGCTGGCGCGGATACGCGAGGTGATCGCCTCGATCAAGGAGGCCCGGACGCCTGCCGAGCTCGATGCCATCCGCGCCGGCGTCGACCGCGCGGTCGAGCGGCTCGCCGAGAGCGCCGCGCGCGGCGAATTCGACGAGCAGCGAACGGCCGTGCTCTCTCTCGCCATCAACTATATCGATCACCTTATCGCCGAGCGGCGGGCAGCTTTGCTGAGCGGCCAGGGCGTGAGCTCCTCCGAGCCTGCCCAGGTTCATCACGTCGCGGCGTAGAAGCCGCGACATGCGCGCAAGCCTTGCGCGGTGCACTCGGGGAGCCTTCGCCCGGAGTGTCCGATTCAATCAAGTCTCGCAGTCAGCTTTCCCTTACGCGTTGAACCGGCATCGATGCGGCACCGAGCGTGCCCACCGCCGCCGAGCCTCGCGCTCGGCACGGGAGGCAGTCCCGCAGACTCGCGGCCCGGAACTCCTTCGGGGAGCGCGGCGGCTTATGGACCTGAACGCCCTACGCCCTGGCAACACGCCTTCGCCCACCATGCTCGATGCCGCGATCCGGGTCGGACTCGTGGCGTTGCTGCTCTACGCCTGTGGTCGGATCGTGCTGCCGTTTGCCGGCATCTTGGCGTGGTCGGCAATATTGGCGGTGATGCTGTATCCGCTGCATCTGCGTCTTGCCGGCTGGCTCGGCAATCGCTGGTCGGCTGTGCTGATCGGGCTGGTGGGCGTCGCGGTGGCGTTGGGGCCGATGGTCATCGTGGTGACGTCGCTGGCGACGTCGATCTATTCGCTGATCTCGACGGTGCAAAACCAGGACCTGGCCTTGCCGCTGCCGCCGGTCTGGCTCGACGGCACTCCGCTCGTCGGCGAAAAACTGACCGAGGTCTGGACCCTTGTCGCCACCAACCTGCCGGCGGCGGTCAGCAAATACGGCCAGCTCCTGAGCGGGCCCGCGGCATGGCTGGCGTCGTTCGCCGGCGGCCTCGCCACCGGCGAGCTCGCGTTCGTCCTATCGTTCGCGATCGCCGCCGTGCTCGTCGCCTACGGCGAGGGTGCGACCAAGTTCGGCCGGCGCTTGCTGGAGCGGGTCACAGGCAGCACAACGCGGGCAGCGCAGCTGGTCACGCTCACTGCCGCGACGATCCGCGGGGTGGCGCTCGGCGTCGTCGGCGTGGCGCTGGTCCAGTCGCTGCTCCTGGGGATCGGCTACTTCGCCATCGGGCTGAAGGCGACCGGCCTCCTGACGCTTGCCGCGCTCGTGCTCGGCATCGTGCAGGTGCCGCTCATCCTGTTGACGCTGCCTGTCGTCGTCTATGTCTTTGCGACCGATTCAACGACGGCTGCGGTCATCTTTCTGGTCTGGAACGTCGTCGTCGGGCTCAGCGACAATCTCCTCAGGCCGTTGATGCTGGGCAGGGGGCTGGAGGTGCCGATGCCGGTCATCCTGATCGGCGTCATCGGCGGCATGCTCGTCGATGGTCTTCTTGGCCTGTTCGTCGGACCTGTGCTGCTGGCGGTGAGCTATGTCCTGCTGCTCGAATGGCTGCGGCAGAACCCGATCGACGGCCAGCCGCAGATCGACGGTGCGGCGAAACGGGAAGCCACGAAGGCCGTCTCGATGATCTGAGCTCGTCGACACGCCGTCCGCCGTGTGGCACGACACGCTCAATAAGCGGAGCTGCCCTGTGGTGCGATACATCAAGGCGACCGACCTCACGGCCGAGCAGCGGCACTGTCTCGAGGAGGCGATCAGGAACGACGCTGATGCCGAACGCCGCTGGTCGGCGGAAGCTCTCGGTCCGGATCACGCCGTGCTCTTTCGGAAGGACGGCAAGAGGCTGTCGATCAGCTGTCGGTATCCCCTGTGGGTGAGCCTCTCGGCGCTGCCTCACTTCGAAGCCAAACTTGCTCGCCGAAACCGCTGAATCCGCGAACCTGGCAGCGAGGCTCAGCCGCGCGGTCCATCCGCCGCGCTGCGGCGAGCTTGCGTTGCGACATCCAGCACTTCGAAAATGACCGCCGTCGACCAGCCGAAGAGCAATATGCCGTTCATCGCGGTGATCGGGCCGATGAGGCGCCAGCGCTCGACCGGAACGATGTCGCCATAGCCCAGCGTCGTGTAATTGA
The DNA here is from genome assembly GCA_021154065.1 of Methylobacterium sp. Next base: position 2,179 of record JAJKJG010000320.1, on the reverse strand, counting down.
CGAAGGCGAAGTACAGGACATCCGCCTCGGGAGGAGCGGCATCCAGGATCAGATAGGTCACGGACCAGACGATCACCTCGGCGACATGGGCCATGAGCAGAACACCGACGGTCGCAACCATGACCGAGGCGAGCCACACGCTCGCGTTTCTGCGTTCCCAGCTGCCGACGCGGCGCACCACGGTCACGACGAGCGTCATGACGATCGCATGGACGGCGATGTTTCCAAGGCTGACGATGCCGCCCACGAGAAGCTGTCTAAACATGGTCGAACGCGTGGGCGGCAATGCCGGCGGCGAAGCCTGAGATGTTGAACGCACGCGCCACGCGTTGCATGGCGGCGCGCCTCAATGGTCAGCGTCTCCCGACGCGATTGACCGGGCCGCCGCGGTTCATAGGCGTGCCCCGCCGCACTGCGGCACGAGCCACGGGCGCCACAGGACGTGCGATGCAGCCCTGGGGAATGCCGACCGTCCTGCAATAGACGATCGCCTGAGCTGGTCCATTGCTCATTGAAAGCGCGGTGAGCGCGACGAGCGCGAGACCGGCGCCGGATAGAAGGTATTTCATGCAGCTTCTCCTTAAGGGACCCGAGGAAGGCGCCGTCGTGGGTGCTTCCGTCGGACGGTCAAGCTCGTGTTCTTTCTCGAAGAATGCTTGATCGCTTCGGACATTCCCGACGGTCGAACTCGAGCCGCCTCAAGATCCTCTCCCGATGATCATCACCGGCCGCCGTCGGAGCGTCGAAGGCGCTTGTCGACGACTTCGGTGGGTCCCGCCGACAGCTCATCGAGGAGAGCCCGCGCCGCCGCCTCCAGCTCTTGCGCGGAGTAACCTCGCTTCGCCTTGAGCCGTTCGATGACCTCGGCAACGACGGCGACGACGCGGTCGGCGTCGCGCCTGAGCGCATCACGGATGATCGCGTCCGCGAGTGCACGATCGGACGCGAGATCGTCATCCGCGTCGGGCGGCATGGCACTTCCTTCATCGGGGCGCGATGCCTTGGCGCAGGCACGATGTTGCAGGCGCAGGCCGCGCGAAACCACGCTCCCTTTTGCGGTGAGCACGGGACCGTAAGTTCAAACAGCGGTCACGGCTTGATGGCTTGAGACAGCAATCCGTCACGCCTCAGGGTAACGGAATGCCGATACGAGCGTGAGCCAGGCGCCCGGATGATCTGGACAGTGCGTCGGCAATGGCCGACGATCACGGGTGCCAGGTGCTCTTGGCTTTCTCGACCGTCTGTATGGTATCGCATTCGGTTTGTGGTCGTAGGCGACAGGAAAGCTGCCGTGGCAGTCACAGGAGATGGCGATCGCCCGAGCTTCAGGCGCGGCCTGCAGCTTGCAACGCGCAGCGCCGTCGCCGCGACGCTGGCGTTTTCGATCGCGCAGGCGCTGAAGCTCGATTACCCGATCTTCGCTCTTGCCGCGGCCGTGATCGCGACGGACCTTACGCCGGCCCGATCGCGAGAGCTCGGTTTTCGCAGGCTGGTGGCGACGGCGATCGGCGGGCTGTCGGGCGCGCTCGCGGCCTCCATGCACCTCGTCGGCATCTGGGCGGTCGCGCCGAGCATTCTGATCGCAATGCTCATCTGCCAGGGCGTCGGCGCCTATGAAGGCGCGAGGATTGCCGGCTACATCTGCGGCATCATCGTGCTCCTCGACAATAGCGACAGCCCCTGGCGCTACGCGCTTTTTCGGACGGTCGAGACCGCGCTCGGGGTCCTCTTGGCCTGGGCCATAAGCTACGTGCCGAAGCTGCTTCGCGCCCAATGAAATTGACGGCTGTCGTCGGACGCGAGATGCGATCGCAGCCCGAGCCGACAGCCGGCTCGTCGAGGCTGCCGATCGAGGCCGAGACGGGGCCAGGGGAGAGAGGCGCGCCAAATCCCCCGGGCGTTCCCGGGCGAAGTCTTCGCACTGTCAAAGAGCAAGGGAGCAGGACGACAGGGACCGGCTCACAATGTTTTAGGATGCCAGTCGCCTGGCGCCCCGCGCGGATCTTTGTGCGGCTCGTTCTCCAAGCCGCCGTCCGGTCCGACACCGATCGTCGGCGCCCCTTTTGGCAGGCGCCTATGCAGCCCCACTGCGCCCGACTCGTAGTGGCCGGGAGGCGGCGTGATCGAGACGATCCATGCGCCTTGCGAGCGCGCGAAACCGTCAAGCGTCGAAGCGGAC
>JAJKJG010000319.1 GCA_021154065.1 Methylobacterium sp. | reverse complement strand
CGTCGAAGAGGAAGAACTCGTATTCGAGCGCCGACAGGACCGAGAAGCCCATCCCGGCGGCCTTGGCGAGGACGCGCCGCAGGAGCCCGCGCGGGCAGATCGTCTCGGCCTCCTCGGCGAGCTCGCACAGGAAGAACGGCGTGCCGTTCTCGAACGGCATGACGCGGCCGGTGTCGGGCAGGATGCGGACGGCTGCGTCCGGATAGGCCGTGTGCCAGCCGGTGTATTTGACGTTGTCGTAGAGCTGGTCGTTCGAATCCCAGCCGACGATCACGTCGCAGAAGCCGAGGCCCTTCTCGAGCGCCGAGAAGAACTTGTCGCGGCTGACGTACTTGCCGCGCAGGATGCCGTCGACGTCGGCGACCCCGACCTTGACATGCGCGTGCCCGCCCTCTTCGACGAAGCGACGCGCGTCCTCCGCGCTCGTGAGGCGGATTGCCGGCTCTGTCGTCACGACGCCCCCTTCGGTCCGTTCTCGAAAAGCCGGGCGAAGTCGTAGACCGAGTTTCCGGGGAGCGCAATTTGCCACAAAACCTCACGCCAGCAACGCCGGGCGGGTTGCCACGGCGGCTCCGGCTTCGCACAGTGACGTCTCCGCACGCCGGTCACGACAGATGGCCCGCCCGATCGCCGCCCGCCGCCATGACGAGATCCTGAAGCGGATCGCCGCGACCGGCATCGTCAGCGTCGAGGAGCTCGCGAAGGCTTTCGGCGTCTCCCGCGAGACGATCCGGCGCGACCTCAAGGCGCTTGCCGAGCGCGGCCGGCTCGACGTCGTCCATGGCGGCGCGGCGCGGCGCGAGGTCGTCGAAGCCGCCTTCGACCAGCGCTCGCACGAGAACGCCGAGGGCAAGGCGGCGATCGGCCGGGCGGCGGCGGACCTCGTCGAGGACGGGATGGTGGTGCTGCTCGATTCGGGCACCACCACGCTCGAGGTCGCCCGCGCCCTGATGCGCAAGCGCAACCTCACCGTCTGCACCAACGGCCTGGCGAACGCGCAGCTCCTCTGCCGAGTCGCCGGCACGCGCGTCCACGTGCTCGGCGGCGAGATCGACTTAACCGAGGAGGCGGCGGTCGGCCTCGACGTCATCGCCGCGCTCGACCGCTTCCGCATCGACGTCGCCTTCGTCGGCGCCGGCGGCCTCTCGCTTGAGGGCGAGATCACCGATTACGGGCGCGCCGCGGCCGAGCAGCGCTCGCGCATGCTTGCCGTCGCGAGCCGGGCCTACATCCTCGTCGACCAGACGAAGTTCGGGCGCCTGACGCCGATCCGAATCGTCGAGGCCGAGCGCGCCGCAGCCCTCATCCTCGACCGCGAGCCGCCGAAGACGATCGCGGAGGCGCTGGCGCGGCGGGGGCTGCAGACCATCATCGCGGGCTAGAGCGCGATGACTTCTCGTCGAGTCGTCATCCCGCTCTATCTGTTTGCTCGAGCATGATCTTTTCCGAAAACCGGTTCCCACTTTTCGGGATCATGCTGTAATGTGGGAATTTGTGGCTTTCTGTGGCGCGACGCGGTAGAGCGGCGCCGGAGCCAAGGCCGATGGACGCCCCCACCACCATGTCGCCGAGCGTCTTCGCCGCGGTGCTTGCCGCGGCGGCGCTGCACGCCGGCTGGAACGCCTTCCTGAAGGTCAAGCTCGACCCGTTCCTGGCCATGACCTTGATCACCGGCGCCGGCGGCCTCGTCGGCGTGCCGCTCCTGATCGCCTTCGGCTTCCCGCGGCTCGAGGCCTGGCCCTGGCTCATGGCCTCCGTCGTCATCCACCTCGGCTACTACTTCGCCCTGTCGGAGGCCTATCGCCGGGCCGACATGGGGCAGATCTATCCGATCGCGCGCGGCGCCGCGCCGCTCCTCACCGCGTCGGCGACCGTCGGCCTGCTGCACGAGCCGTTGTCCTGGCAGTCCGCGGCCGGCATCGCCGTGCTCGGCTGCGGCATCATGCTGATCGCGCTGCTCGGCCGCCGCCGGCACGCGGCGTTCGATCCGGTGGCGATCGGCTTCGCGCTTCTGACCGCCGGCATCGTCTGCGCTTACACCCTCGTCGACGGCATCGGGGCGCGCACCGCCGGCGACCCGCACGCCTATTCGGCGGCGCTGTTCGTCATCGACGGCATACCGCTCGTGCTGGTGGCGCTGTGGCTGCGCGGGATCGAGGGACTGAGGCCGATGCGGGAGTTCCTCGGCCGCGGCATTCTCGGCGGTGCGATGTCGCTCGGCGCCTACTGGATCGCGATCTGGGGCATGACCGTCGCGCCGATCGCCCTCGTCGCGGCGCTGCGCGAGACGAGCGTGCTCTGGGCGTCGCTCATCGCCGTCGTGTTCCTCAAGGAGCCCTTCGTCAGGGCGCGCGCGGTCGCGGCGGTGCTGATCGTCGCCGGCGTGATGCTCATCCGGCTGCAGTAGCCGGCGCACGCCCCCTTCGGCGGGTTCTATGGACTTGCCGTGATGAGCGCGGCCATCATCCGGTGCGAATCGAAGGAGCGAAGCTCTGGCATCGGGCAGGCGGGAAGACGAAGAGGCCGCACGCCGGCGGCGCTCGGCCGAGCTCCTTGCCGGAGCCGACCTGTTCGCCGGCCTCGACCGCGTCACGCTGGCGAAGCTTGCGGCCAATCTCGACCGCGTCAGCCTCCGCAAGGGCGAGGCCGCCTGCATCGAGGGCGAGCCGGGCGACAGCCTCTACATCGTCTCGGAGGGCACCTTCGGGGTGTTCGTCGGCGGCGCCGGCGAGGACCGCAGGCTTCGCGTCGCGACGCTGCGGCCGGGCGGCTGCTTCGGCGAGATGGCGCTGCTGACCGGCGAGCCGCGCTCGGCAAGCGTAATCGCCGACCGCGAAGGCGAGCTGCTTCGCCTCGACCAGGAACGCTTCACGGATCTCCTGCGCCGCGATCCGAGCATCGGCCTCGCCCTGAGCGCCTCCCTCAGCCGGCGTCTGCACGGGGCGATGCGGAGCATCAGGGAGGGCGACGAGCTCGTCCGCCGGCAGACCGAAGCGCGGCTGGCGCGGATGCCGCCCGAGGCGCGCGAGCGCGTCCTCGAGGCGAGCATCCTGCCCGAGGCGACGCCGGCAGCGCTGGAATGCCTCTTCGGACGTGACGGGCCGGACCTGTCGTCGCGGCTCGCCGAGCTCGGCTGGCGCGACGGCAGCGCGCCGGAGCCGATCGCGCGAGCCCTGCGCGAGGCGCACGCGACGCAGGCCGGGGCGGATGCAGTCCGGGATTTTGCGCTGAACGCGGTCGAGCGATTGGCCGAGGCCGGCCATTGGCGCGAAGCCCTGGGGCTCGCCGAAAGCGTCGATCGCGCCGTATTCATCGCGCTTCTCGGCCGGGCGTCACGCGCCGGCACCATGCCGCGGGACCACGTCGTGGCGAGCATCGAACGGCTGAGCGACGCCGAAGCGGCAGCCGATGCGGCGCTCGCCCTCGACCGCGCGGCATGGCACCGCGGACACGACGCGCCCGACGCGGCGTTGCGCGTGCTGCAGCAGGCGCTCGATGCGGCGCAGCTTGCCGGCGACGAGCAGACCGCCTCGCGGATCGCGACCGAGATCGCGAGCCTCGCATCCGCCCTCGGCGACCGCGCGCCCGCTGCCGCGCCTTCGCGCGTCGATCTTCGAGGCGCCTTCGCGCGGGCCCGATCGCGCCGCACGCTCGCCGTCACCGCGAGCCTCGTGCTGGTCGGCGCCGCGATCGCGGCCAGCACGGCATCGAAGCCCGCGACCTTCCTGCTCCTGCTCGGCGCCGCGATCGTGCTCTGGGTGACGGCGATCTTGCCTGAGTTCGTCGTCTATCTCGGGCTCGTCATCGGCTGGGTGTTTCTCGGCATCGCCAGCCCGGCGCAGGCGATCGCCGGTTTCGGCAGCCCGTCCTGGATTTCGGTGTTCGCGATCCTCGCGATTGCATCGGCGCTGTCCGCCTCCGGGCTCGTCTATCGCCTCGGCCTGATGCTGGTGCGGCGCCTTCCCGCCGGGCTCGTCGGGCAGGCGGCGGCGTGCCTCGGCTCGGGCCTCTTCCTGACGCTGCTCCTGCCGTCGAGCACGGCGCGCGCGCGGCTGCTCCTGCCGACCGCGCTCGCCGCCGCGCAGGCCCAGCGCTTCAAGGACCGCAGCCCCGAGAGCGCGTTCCTCGGCCTTTCCGCCTTCATCGGCGCCGTGCCGCTGCTCTACGTGTTCCTCAACGGATCGAGCTCGAACTTTCTCGCCCTCGGCCTGATGCCGGAGGAGGCCCGGGCGAAGTTCGATCTCGTCTTCTGGTTCATCGCCGCGGCGCCGCTCGCGGCCTTCGTCAGCCTCGGCTCGCTGGCGGTCCTGTGGCTCGTGCTCCGGCCGGGGCAGACGCAGCGCGTGGTGCACGACCGCGTCGACCTGCAGCTGTCGCTGCTCGGCCCGCCGACGACGCAGGAGGTCGCGCTCACGGTCATCCTCATCGCCGTCGTGATCGGCTGGAACGTCGGGCCGGCTTTCGGCATCAGCACGGGAATCGTCGGGCTCGCGAGCCTCGTCGCCGCGGCGATCGCCGGCTGCGTGCATCGCGAGCTGCTTCAGGGGCTGAACTGGGATTTTCTCGTCAGCTACGGCGTCATCCTCAGCCTGCCGCCGATCATGTCGTCGCTCGGCATCGATGCCGAGCTCGCGCGGATGCTCCGGGCGTTCATCGGCGACGGGAGCGTCAGCCCGGCGCTCTTCGTGCTGGCGATCGCCGGCCTCAACATCGTCGTGCGCCTGATGCTTCCCGACGACCAGAGCCTTCTCCTCCTGGCGATCATCCTCATTCCGATGGCGCCGGTGTTCGGGGTGCATCCGTGGATCGTGATCATCACGCTGCTGGCGACGTTCACGCTGTGGTTCATCCCGAGCCAGTCGGTGAGCTATTCGGTCGGCTACGACGCCTCGGAGGAGCGCCTGTTCACGCACAAGCAGGCGCGCAAGGCCTGCTTCGGCTTCATCCTCCTGACGCTGGCCGGTCTGATGCTCGCGCTGCCCTATTGGGGCTGGCTCGGGCTCTTGTGACGAAGGCGCTTCGCGCGTCCGGCAGGAGGTCGAGGAAGCCGCGAACGAGCGGGATCCGGCGGCGTTCCTCGAGGCAAATCACGTACTCCGCGACGGCGAGGTCGGCGTCCGGCACCGCGAGCTTGCGGCAGGCGGCGTCCTGCGCGAACTCGCTGTCGAAGATGACGCCGATGCCGAAACCGGCCGCGACCGCCTCCCGGACCGCCTCCCGGCTCTGCACCTCGACGAGCGCGCCGGGGCGGATCCCGGCTTCGGCAAGGCGCGTCTCAAAGACCTCGCGGGTGATCGAGCCGCGCTCGCGCGTCACGAGGTCCTGCCCGGCGAGGTCGCGCATCCGCACGGCGCGGCGGCGCGACCAGGGATGGGCCAGCGGCACGAACACCACGAGCCGGTCGTCGCGCAGGTGGATGCGATGGATGCGCGGATCCGAGGTCTGCTTCGCCGTGACGCCGATGTCGGCGGCGTAGTCGAGCACCTGGCTGACCACCTCGGACGAGTTGCCCATGCTGAGCGAGAAGGTCAGGCCGCCATGCCGGCGCTTCAGCTCGGCGATGAGCGGCATGGCGTGGGCGGCGCTGTCCGCCGCGATGCGGAGATGCCCGGTCACGAGCGTGCGGGCGCCGCTGAGGAGCGCGTTCGCCTCCTCCTCGGCCGCAAACAGGCGCGTCGTGATCTCGGCGAGCCTGTGGCCGAGCGGCGTCAGCGACACGGCCCGGCCGTGCCGGTCGAAGAGGCGCGCTCCGTGCGCGTCCTCGAGCATCCGGACCTGGGCCGAGATCGTCGGCTGGCTGACATGCCCGGCGCGCGCCGCCTTGGTGAAGCTGCCCGCCTGCGCGACGAGGTGAAAGGCCTTCAGGCCGGTGAGCGACATCGATAGACTGGCTCTATAAGTGGCATCCAAACGTCATATTGGACTGATGGGTGCCGCAAGGCTAGCCTGGGTCATCGCGAGTTCGGAGTCATCCCCGAAGCCGCGAAGCGGCTATCCGGGACCCGACACGGCCGGCGCCAGTGGATCCCGGCTCTTCGCTTCGCTCCGGCCGGGACAACCACGCAGCTAAACGGAAGAGATCGATGCCCCTCGTAGCCGCCGCTTCGGAAACCGGCGATCCGCTCCTCCTGACGCCCGGACCCCTCACGACCTCGCGGTCCGTCAAGGAGGCGATGGTGCATGACTGGGGCTCGCGGGACGCCCGCTTCCTGCGCCTCAATAAGGCCGTGCTCGATGGCCTGCCGCGGATCATCCACGGCGAAGACGCTTTCGTCGCCGTGCCGATGCAGGGCTCCGGCACGTTCGCGGTCGAGGCGATGCTGACCACCTTCGTGCCGAAGAACGGCAAGGTCCTGGTGCTCATCAACGGCGCCTATGGCCATCGCGCCAAGCGCATCCTCGACATCGCCGGCCGCAAGACCGTGGTGCACGAGACCGCCGAGGACACGCCGCCCGATCTCGCCGCCGTCGAGCGCATTCTCAAGCGCCAGACGAGCATCAGCCACGTCTTCGCCGTCTATTGCGAGACGACGAGCGGCATCCTGAACCCGATCGAGGCGATCGCCGCGATCGCCGCCCGGCACGGCAAGCGCCTCCTCGTCGACGCGATGAGCGCCTTCGGGGCGCTGCCGCTCGACGCCGGCAAGGTCGCCTTCGACGCGGTCGCGGCGTCCTCGAACAAATGCCTCGAAGGCGTGCCCGGCCTCGGCTTCGTGCTCGCCCGCCGCGCGGCGCTCGCCGAGACCGGGGGCAACGCGACGACGCTGGTGCTCGACCTCTACGACCAGCACCAGGCCTTCGAGAAGACCGGCCAGTACCGTTTCACGCCGCCGATCCACGTCATCGCCGCCTTCCACCAGGCGCTCGAGGAGTTCTGGGCCGAGGGCGGCGTCGCCGGCCGCGGCGGGCGCTACGCCGAGAATTGCCGCGTGCTCGTCGCCGGCATGCGGGCGCTCGGCTTCGAGACGCTCCTGCCCGGCGCGCTGCAGGCGCCGATCATCGTCACCTTCCACACGCCGCGCCATCCGGGCTTCGCGTTCCAGCGCTTCTACGACGGGCTGAGGGCGCGCGGCTACGTCATCTATCCGGGCAAGCTCACGGTCGCCGAGTCGTTCCGCATCGGCTGCATCGGCCGGCTCTATCCGAAGGACATGCGCGGCGCGCTCGCCGCCGTCGCCGAGGTGCTGGCCGAGATGAAGGTCGACCTCGCCGCGGCGAGGGCGGCCTGAGATGGCGGTGGCGAAAGGGGGTGCGTGCTTCGAGGCCCCGCTGCGCGGGGCACCTCAGCATGAGGGCACTGGTGTCTTTCTCCACGCGCACCACCTTCCTCATCCTGAGGTGCGAGCGAAGCGAGCCTCGAAGGACGCACGAACGGTAGGACGGAACCCGGTATGAACATCCAAAGCCGAATCGGCGCGAGCGTCACGGCGAACGGGCGCAGCTATCGCTTTCCGCAGGAGCCGACGGTCGTCGTCTGCATCGACGGCTCGGAGCCGGGCTACATCGAGGCGGCGATCGAGAAGGGGCTGGCGCCGAACCTCGAGCGACTGATGCGCACCGGTGCCAACCTCCTCGCGCAGTCGGTGATCCCGAGCTTCACCAACCCGAACAACATCTCGATCATCACCGGCCGCCCGCCGGCCGTGCACGGCATCGCCGGCAACTATTTCTACGACCCGGCGAGCCAGCAGGAGGTGATGATGAACGACGCGCGCTTCATGCGCGCCGACACCATCATGAAGGCCTTCCACGATGCCGGCGCGAAGGTCGCGGTCGTGACCGCGAAGGACAAGCTGCGCACGCTCCTCGGCTACGGGCTCGACATGAGCTCAGGCCGCGCGGTCGCGTTCTCGTCCGAGAAGGCCGACAAGGCGACGAAGGCCGAGAACGGCATCGACGACGTGCTCGCCTTTGTCGGCATGAAGCTGCCGGACGTGTACTCGGCCGAGCTGTCCGAGTTCGTCTTCGCGGCCGGCGTCAAGCTCCTCGCAAGCTTCCGTCCGGACGTGATGTATCTGTCGACGACCGACTACATCCAGCACAAGGCAGCGCCGGGCTCCGAGATCGCGAACAGCTTCTACGCCATGCTCGACCGCTATGTTGGCGCGCTCGACGCCGCCGGCTGCGTGCTGGTGCTGACCGCCGATCACGGCATGAACGACAAGCACCTCGCGAACGGCGAGCCCGACGTGATCTACCTCCAGGAGCTGTTCGACGGCTGGCTCGGCAAGGGGACGACGCGGGTGATCCTGCCGATCACCGATCCCTATGTGGTCCATCACGGCGCGCTCGGCTCCTTCGCCACGGTCTACCTGCCGGAGGGGACGGACCGGCAGGCCATGATCGCGCGCTTGCAGGCGCTCGAGGGCGTCGAGGTGGCGATCGAGCGCGACGAGGCCTGCCGCCGCTTCGAGCTGCCGGGGGATCGCATCGGCGATCTCGTCGTGATCTCCGGGCGGCACAAGGTTCTCGGCACCGCGCGCGAGAAGCACGACCTCTCGGGGCTGACCGAGCCGCTGCGCTCGCATGGCGGGCTCGCCGAGCAGACCGTGCCGATGATCGCGAACCGCAAGGTGGACGTGCCGTCCGGGCGGGCCTTGCGCAACTTCGACGTCTTCGACGTCGCGCTTAACCGGGTCGCCTGATCATGAACGTTCCCGTCAAGCCCCCTCCCCGCCGCGAGGCGATGCGCATCGCCGGCCGCCGCATCGAGACCGACGGCGTCGTCGAGGTCTTCAATCCATACACGAACGAGGTCGTCGGCACGGTGCCGGCGGCGCGGCCCGAGCACGTCCGCGACGCCTTCGCCAAGGCCAAGGCGTTCCGGCCGGCGCTCACCCGTTACGAGCGCCAGCAGATCCTGCAGCGCACCGCCGAGACCCTGCGCGACCGCCGCGAGGCGTTCGCCCGCCTCATCACGGCGGAGTCCGGCCTGTGCTGGAAGGACTCGCTCTACGAGGCGAGCCGCGCCTACGACGTGTGGTCCTTCGCGGCGCAGCTGACGATCAAGGACGACGGCGAGATCTACAGCTGCGACATCAGCCCGAACGGCAAGAGCCGCAAAATCTACACCACGCGCCTGCCGCTCATCGGCGTCATCTCGGCGATCACGCCGTTCAACCACCCGCTCAACATGGTGAGCCACAAGCTCGCGCCGGCGATCGCCACCAACAACCGCGTCGTGCTGAAGCCGACGGAGCTGACGCCGCTGACGGCGCTGGCGCTCGCCGACGTGCTCTACGAGGCGGGCCTGCCGCCGGAGATGCTGTCGGTCGTGACCGGCAACCCCTCGACCATGGGCGACGCCATGATCACCGATCCGGACGCCGACCTCGTCACCTTCACGGGCTCGGTCAGGGTCGGCAAGCACATCGCCGCGACGGCGGGCTACAAGCGCCTCGTGCTCGAGCTCGGCGGCAACGACCCGCTCATCGTCATGGAGGATGCTGACCTCGACCGTGCGGCCGAGCTCGCGGTCCAAGGCGCGACCAAGAACTCGGGCCAGCGCTGCACGGCGGTGAAGCGCATCCTCGTCGTCGCGAGCGTCGCCGATGAATTCAGCGCGCTCGTGCTGGCGAAGGCGCGGAAGCTCAAATCCGGCGACCCGATGGACCCGGCGACCGACGTCGGCACCGTCATCAACGAGCGCTCGGCGGCGCTGTTTGAGGCGCGCGTCGATGATGCCGTCGCAAAGGGAGCGCGGCTCCTGCACGGCGAAAAACGCGACGGAGCGCTGTTCCGGCCGACCGTCGTCGACCACGTGCCCGAGGATTGCGAGCTCGTGCGTGAGGAGACCTTCGGGCCGGTGATCCCGATCATCCGCTGCCCGGACGACATCGAGGCCGTCATCAGGATCTCGAACGCCACCGCCTACGGCCTGTCATCCGGCGTCTGCACCAACCGCCTCGACTACATCACCCGCTTCGTCGCCGAGCTCGAGGTCGGCAGCGTGAACGTCTGGGAGGTGCCGGGCTACCGGATCGAGATGTCGCCCTTTGGCGGCATCAAGGATTCCGGCCTCGGCTACAAGGAAGGCGTCGTCGAGGCGATGAAGAGCTTCACGAACGTGCGCACCTATTCGCTGCCGTGGCCGGGTTAGGTCGGAGTTATAGTCGGACCACGCTCAAATCGCCTCATGCTGAGGTGCGACCCCGGGCTTGACCCGGGGGAGCCTCGAAGCACGCACCGGCGGTTGAGCGCGCCGCATCGGCAGGGTTGCGTCCTTCGAGGCTCGCTCCGCTCGCACCTCAGGATGAGGGGCTCGGGAGGGTGGCACTGCCTCAACCCCCCGCGCGAAACGGCCGATAACGTCAAAAGAGGTCTTGCCTCGCGAAGCGGGGCGGCATGTAGTCTACCCTCCTGCCGTTCCGGGCTCTCCGCTTCGCGGAGCCCCGGAACGACATCACTGTGGTGATCCCGCGCCGATGACCGAGCAGCCGTTTCTGCGCATCGAGCGCCTGCGGAAGCGCTTCGGCGCCTTCACCGCCTTGAAGGCGATCGATCTCGAGGTCCGGCGCGGCGAGTTCGTGTGCTTCCTCGGGCCGTCCGGCTGCGGCAAGACCACGCTCCTGCGCGCCATCGCCGGCCTCGACCCGCAGGACGAGGGCCGGATCGAGATCGCCGGCCGCGATGTCTCGCACGCCCCGCCGGCGGAGCGCGACTTCGGCATCGTGTTCCAGTCCTACGCCCTGTTCCCGAACCTGACCGTCGCCCGCAACGTCGGCTACGGGCTCGTCAACCGCCGAAAAGGGGCGGCCGAGATCACGCGCCGCGTCGACGAGCTTCTCGCGCTCGTCGGTCTGCCCGAGCAGCATCGCAAATACCCGGCGCAGCTCTCGGGCGGCCAGCAGCAGCGCGTCGCGCTCGCCCGCGCGCTCGCGACGGCGCCGAACCTCCTGCTCCTCGACGAGCCGCTCTCGGCGCTCGACGCCAAGGTGCGGGTGCGCCTGCGCGAGGAGATCCGCGCCCTGCAGAAGCGCCTCGGGGTCACGACCGTCATG
>JAJKJG010000318.1 GCA_021154065.1 Methylobacterium sp. | reverse complement strand
CCTTTCCAATCTAGTTCGCCTCCTCTCGATGGCGTCACCCCTCCACCATGCTTTGCATGGTCCCCCTCCCCCGTCGCAAGCGACGGGGGAGGATCAACAGCCCTAGGCCGGCACCGGCCCCGCGCGCTTTGTAAACCGAAGGTCGGGAGTTCGATTCCTCCCCACCTGCACCGATCGAACTCACCTCGTCTTTATTGCCTGTCGCGGGGAACCGCGCTATCCGTGGATGCGTTAACCTATGTTAAGCCGGCGTTTTCGCTTTGCCGGCGCGTCGCTGGCGGGCCCCCGATGGAAGAGATCTCGAAGCGGGCCTGGCATTCGGCTTTTGCCTCCCCGGCGCCACCTGCCGCATCCACAACCGAATTGACGGCCAGCGATCGCGAGGCGCTGGCGCATGTCACCGGGTTGCTGCGCGCCTATTACCAGACGCTCCTGATCGAGCCGACGCCCGAGCGGCTGCTCGGGCTGCTCGACGAGATCGACGCCGCCTGGGAGCGGCGGGCCGCGGCGCGGGCATAGCGCCGCCGCGCGGCCGGCATTCGGGGCCGGCGACATACCGCCGTTTCGTGCGCGCAACATGTGCGCCATCGCACAGAAACAAAAGCGTGGTTTGAGGATTCTCTATAAAGGAACGAGAAACCACGCCTCCACGGGCGATCCAGGGGAACAACCCGCCATGAAACGCTACTCCCGCACGGGGGCCGCGCTCGCGACCGCCACGCTCGCCCTCGCGACGGTCTTCCTTGTTGCCGGCGGCTCGGTGAGCCAGGCAAAGCCCCAGAAGGCGGAGAAATCGCCGAAGGCCGCCTTCACGGCGATGCAGAGCGGCGGCGGCAAGCCGGCCGAAGGGCTCGATGCCGCAACGACCGCGGCGATCGGCAAGGGCGAGGACGGCAGCTGCTTCACGGCGCGAAAGAAGCTCTGGGTCGAGGACGAAGGCTGGATCGTCCGCCGGGTGACGACCTGCCGCTGAGGCGTCCCTCTCGATGGCCCCAAGAAAAAAGCCCCGGCTCGCGCCGGGGCTTTCGTTTGTCGCCTCGGGCGCCGCGCTTAGCGCTTCTCGCCCTCGTAGGTGAAGATGTCGCGGTCCTTCGTCTCGGGCACGAACAGGAGGCCGATCACGAAGGTCATGAGGGCGACGACGATCGGATACCAGAGACCGGAGAAGATGTTGCCGGTCGCCGCCACGATGGCGAAGGCGGTCGGCGGCAGGAAGCCGCCGAACCAGCCGTTGCCGATGTGGTAGGGCAGCGACATGCCGGTGTAGCGGATGCGGGTCGGGAACAGCTCGACCAGCATCGCGGCGATCGGCCCGTACACCATCGTCACGTAGACGACGAGGACGAGGAGCAGGGCGGCGACCGCCAGCGCCCGGCTGTCGGTGAGGAGCTGGCCGATCGTCGGCGTCTTGAGGATCGACGGATCGCCCGGCTTCGGATAGCCCGCCGCCTGCGCCGCCGCCACCACCGGCGCGCCGGTGCCGTCGATGCCGGCGACCTCGGTGCCGTTGACGGTCGCCTTAAGGGGCGAGCCCGCCGGTCCCGGCAACAGGTCGTAGTGGATCGAGGCGCTCGCGAGCGTGCGCCGGATGACGTCGCACGGCCGCGTGAAGGTGCGCACGCCGACGGGGTCGAACAGCGAGCCGCAGGTGGCGGGGTCGGCGGTCAGCTGCAGCTTCACCGTCTCGGTCGCCGCGATGAGCTTCGGGCTCGAGATCTTGGCGATCTGCTGGAACAGCGGGAAGTAGGTGATCGCCGCGATGAGGCAGCCGGCGAGCAGGATCGGCTTGCGGCCGATCTTGTCCGACAGCCAGCCGAACAGGATGAAGAACGGGGTGCCGACGAGGAGCGACAGCGCGATGAGGAGGTTCGCCGTCGTGCCGTCGACCTTCAGCGTCTGGGTCATGAAGAACAGGGCGTAGAACTGGCCCGTGTACCACACGACCGCCTGGCCGGCGGTGCCGCCGAGGAGCGCCAGGATCGCGATCCTGGCGTTGTCCCAGCGCCCGAAGGCCTCGCTGAGCGGCGCCTTGGAACCCGTGCCTTCGGCCTTCATCTTCTGGAAGGCCGGCGATTCGGCGAGCTGCAGCCGGATCCAGATCGAGAAGCCGAGCAGGATGATCGACAAGAGGAACGGGATGCGCCAGCCGTAATCGGCGAAGGCCTCCGGCGTCATGCTGAGGCGCAGCGTCAGGATGACGACGAGCGACAGGAACAGCCCGACGGTCGCGGTCGTCTGGATCCACGAGGTGTAGAAGCCGCGCCGGCCCTGGGGCGAGTGCTCGGCGACGTAGGTCGCGGCGCCGCCGTATTCGCCGCCGAGCGCGAGGCCCTGCAGCAGGCGGCAGAGGATGAACAGCACCGGCGCCGCGTAGCCGATCGTCTTGAAGCCGGGCAGAAGGCCGACGACGAAAGTCGCGATGCCCATGATCGTCATGGTGACGAGGAAGGTGTACTTGCGCCCGATGAGGTCGCCGAGGCGGCCGAAGAACAGGGCGCCGAAGGGACGCACCGCAAAGCCGGCCGCGAAGCCGAACAGGACGAAGATGAATTTCGCCGTGTCGTTGTCGCCGGGCACGAAGTTCGCCGCGATGTTCGCGGCGAGCGAGCCCGCGAGGTAGAAGTCGTACCATTCGAACACGGTGCCGGCCGAGGAGGCGACGATCACTTTCCTCTCTTCGGCGGTCATCGCGCGGGGCGCTGCGCCCGGCCTTTCCAATGCGGTTGCGGTTGCCATCAGAATTCCCTCCAGAAGCGCTCTGTTTTCGAAGCGCCGCCCGGCGGCCGACAGGCCGGGGCAGGCGCACTCTTCCCCATTTAGGCGACGTAGCCGTAGCCGACCTCTCGGGAGCGGAAAATGCTCAATTCGTCGTGAGACTTAGGTCGTTCTACTTTCGTCGCAGGCGGCGCCGGTGAACGGCGAGGTGACTCAAGGGCGGCTCTCGGCTATTCTCGTGGGCGAGGAGGCGGATCATGGAGTGTCGTACATGCGACGCCTTTCGCCCTTCCTCGCTCTTGCCGCCGCTTCGCTTGCCTTCGGCGCCCTCGCGTCGGACGCCTTCGCGGCGCCGCGCGGCGGCCACGGCTTCAGGGGCGGCGGCCGGATCGCCGCCCTCGGCCATCGCCATCACGTCTTCCGCCACGCCGGGCTGAACCGCTTCCACCATCACGGCGGCTTCGGGCATCTCGGCCGCTTCGGCTTCCATCGCGGCCTCGGCCTCGGGGGATTGTGGGACGGACCCTGGTCCGGCGACGGCTACGGCGGCGCGACCAACGTCGCCTTCCAGCACAACGTCGCGAACGCCGGCGGTGGCTACGGCTATCCGAGCCTCCTCGACCTGCCGGCCTCGACCGGCATCCGCTCGGAGCCCGCCGGGCAGCCGGTGATCTACGTCATCCGCTCGACGCCGCGCCTGTCGCGCCGCGGCGAGCAACGCCACGCGCGCTTCGCCGCGCAAGCCGCGCAGCCGGGGTCCGGCCCGCGCATCATCGAGGTCACGGCGCCGCGGGGTTTGTGAGCCTTCGCGACAGCGCGTAGAGCGCGACGGCGGCGGCGTTCGAGACGTTGAGGCTCTTGATCGCGCCCGGCATATCGAGCCGGGCGACGACGTCGCAGCACTCGCGCGTGCGCTGGCGCAGGCCCTTGCCTTCGGCGCCGAGCACGAGCGCCAGCGGGCGCCGCGCCGCGACGGTGCCGAGCTCGGCCTCGCCCGAGGAGTCGAAGCCGACGCGCGCGAAACCGCGCTCGCCGAGCGCGATCAGCGCCTCGGCGAGATTGCGCACGGTGAGGAACGGCACGTGCTCGAGCCCGCCCGAGGCGGACTTCGCGAGCACGCCGGTCGCCGCCGGGCTGTGGCGGGCGGTCGTCACGACGGCGTCGACGCCGAAGGCGGCGCAGCTGCGCACGATCGCGCCGACGTTGTGCGGATCGGTGATCTGGTCGAGGACGACGACGAGCGCGTCGGGCGCGAGCGTCTCGAGGGCAGGCGACGGCAGCGGCCCGGCCTCGAGATAAAGCCCCTGATGGACGGCGTCCGGCCCGACGAGCCGGTTGATCGCGTCCGGACGGACGATCTCGGGCTCGGCCGGGAGGTCGCCGATCTCCTCCTTGAGCCGGCGCGCCGAGTTCTCGGTCGCGAGCAGCCTTCGAACCGCGCGGCGGCGGTTGCGCAGGGCCTCGAGAACGGGATGCCAGCCATAGAGGACGACGGGGTCCTCGGCGCCTGAACCGCCGCCGTCGTGGCGCCGGCCCGGGCCGTCCGCCCGGCCCTTGCGCCTGTTCCACCGCTCCTCGCCCATCCCGCGTCTCTACAAGGAGACGCGTGGCAAGGACAGGCGCGGCTTTCCTATATCCCTGGCCCATCGCCGCCGGCGGGCGCTTCGGTTGACACTGCCGAGGCCGCTCACCATAAGAGCGCCCTCGCAATCGCCGGCCCTTCGCCAGGCGTTCGCGACGGGGGAATGTCCCGAGCGGCAAAGGGGGCGGACTGTAAATCCGCTGGCTTATGCCTTCGTAGGTTCGAGTCCTACTTCCCCCACCACGCAGTCAGCGCGAGAAGGCTCAATTCCTCGAAGCCGAGTTCGGATCAGGAGGCATCCCTCGCGCTGCAGGCGCTCCTTGTCACCGACTTTGGTGCGTGGGAACCCACATCGTCATGCTCGGCCTTGCCAATGCCCGTGAATAGCGGCAGTCTAAGGCTCGACAGGGTGGCCATCGGCTGGATGTCAGCTTAACAGCGATGCTGCTTCGAATTTCAGACCCACCAGGTGAATGTGTGCACTGGAAGTTGAGTATGAACTCAAGTTAAGGGTCAATACTGTCGATTAGTCGACTATATCTGCGAGGATAGGTCATGGACTTCATCGAGCGAATTTTCGGCATATCACCTGACGGCGGTTCCGGCTCCCTCGAGGCGGCGCTGATCATGGTCCCTATCGCGATCGCGGGCCTTGTGATGGTGGCCTGGAAGCGCGCAAGGTCCGGCTGAGGCGCCTTTCGGATAGACGCGGCGGTCCCGCCACCCGGGCGCTATCGGCCCCTCCAGCGAACAGGAGGTCCGCCATGCCCGACAAGGGTTCGAAGGATTCAAAAGGCGATCCCGGCCAGGCGCGCGTCGACGGCAAGCCGGGGACGAGCAAGCCCGAGCCGTTGCGCCCACTGGGCGAGCATCACGTGCCGCTGCAGCCGATGCCTCCGCCGCCGAGCGAAGAGCGGTCCATTCACCAGCGCCGACCGCTACCGCCGGTTCCCGACAAGAAATGAAAGCCTGAAGGGAGAGCGCCAGCAGAAGCGTTGCAGCCTACCGAATAGGCCCCCGCGGAGATTTACGAACCGCTGACGCTGGCCATGGCGCGTCGTCCGGGCAGCGCAGCAGCCGAATGGAGGGACGAGATGGCCAAGGCAAGCAGGAGCCGCGGAGGTTCAGGCAGAGGCACGCGTGCCGCCGCGGCCGGACGATTGCCGGTGGAGGCAGTTCCGCTGCTTGAGACCCCGCCCGCGATCGAGAGGCCGAAGCGGATTCATCCCCGGCATCTGCTGCCGCTGATCAGGGAGGGCGCCGAGCGCAACGTTTTCAGCGTATCGAAGGAGATCCAGCTGGCGCCTGCCTTCATGGCGGCGCGCGCCGCAGGCGACGAGATAAAGCTGTTGCGCAACACCGAGCTGACCGGCCCGGCGACCAACAGCACCGCATCCAACGTCGGCGAGCCGAGCTGCGCGATCAACGGCGACGTCGTGGTCTACACCGGCAACTGGTACGCCGCGGTTTCCACCGACGGCGGCGCGACCTTCCAGTACATGGATCCGGAAAGCGCGTTTCCGCGGCCGGGCCCCAACATCCGCTTCTGCTGCGACCAGGTCGTCCAGTACGTGCCTGAGTTGGACATGTTCGTGTGGCTGCTGCAGTACGGTCCGGAGGCGGGCGACAACATCCAGCGGCTGGCGTTCGCCGAGACCGCCGATGTCGCAAGGGGCCGCTGGAAGGTGTTCGACATAACGACAGCCATGCTCGGCGTGCCCGGCGCCTTCCTCGACTTTCCTGACCTCGCGATCGGCCAGAACCATCTCTATATGACCACGAACGTTTTCGCAGCCAACGACGTCGGCTCGGCGGTCGTGCGCATCAGCCTGGCCAGCATCCGTGCCGGCAAGCCATCAGAGACCCATTTCGTCTCGATGGAGCTGCAGAGCTTCCGCGTCGCGCAGAACACCGGCAATGTCGGCTATTTCGCCGCCCATCAGGACACCAGCACGCTCGCCGTCTTTGCCTGGCCCGAGAATGCGGCGGCTCCCACCAAGACGCAGGTTGCGGTGGCGCGCTGGCTGGGCGGCAACGGCTACATCTCGCGCACGCCAGACGGCCGCAGGTGGCTGGATCGTGCCGACCCCCGCATCACCGGCGCCACGCGTTCCGCGAACGAGCTGTGGTTTGCCTGGAGCGTCGACGCCAGGTCCAACCGAAGGGCGCGCCCCTTCATCCAGATCGCCAGGATCGGCCTTCCCAACTTTACGCTGATCGATAACGTCAACGTGTTCGATGCCAACTCCGCCACCTGCTACGGCGCGCTTTCGACCAATGCAGACGGCGAGATTGGCATCTCCTACATGATCGGCGGCGCTCAGCAGTTCCCGAGCCATGTCGTGGGATTCCTAACCGGTTCCCAAAAACACCTGATCGTCGCCAATGGCGAGCGCAGCCCGATCGGCGATCCCTCGACGGGCAAGGGGGAATGGGGCGACTACCTGACGGTGCGGCCCGTGCATCCCGGCGCCAAGCTGTTCGCCGCCACCGGCTACACGATGAAGGGGCCGGGCAATGGATCGAACCGCGACGTCACCCCGCGCTTCGTGACGTTCGGACGCGCGCGCGATGGCGCAGGAGCCATAGGCATCCCGCCGGTGGCGCCTCCGCCGCCGCCACCTCCAGGGATCGACGACCTCAAGGCGCCGTTCGGCGACGTCAACACGCTCGCCGCGGTGCCGGTGGCGGTCGCGGTGGCGGTCAAGGCGGCGTGCGTCGCCGAGGGGCAACAGGCCCTGCCGGCCGACCACGAGATGGTCGTTGGGCTGAAGATGGTCACCAAGCCCGGCGTGGAGCGCTGGTCGATCAAGACCGGCACCGATCGCGACATTGCGCTTGTCGGCAAGAATTTTATCGGCGGCCAGAAGCTCGCCACCGGCATCGTCGAGACGACGATCGAGGAGCTTAACCTGATCGGCCGGCCGGCGGACATGCGCCCGCCGACCAGCCTCTTCCCGAAATATCAGGAACGCCGGCGCGGGCCCGTAGAGTTCACGGTGTGGCGCATCGAATGCGACGTGATCGGCGTCAAGCTGGAGAAGGACGGCGATTATCATCTTGTCCTTCAAGGGGCGAGCGGCAAGATGATGGTCGGCGAAGTGCCGACGCCGCGTCCGCCCTTCATCGACGCCGCCGCGCCGTGGCTGCAGAACATCAAGGACGTCAGACGGGCGGTCGACGACAAGCTGATTTCGCCGCTGTCGCCGCAGGACTTCGTGCAGCTCAACGACACGCTGGTGCCGCGCGACGCCGTCAGCGACGATCAGTCCCTGATGCAGCCGATGGCCATGGAGAGGCTGCCGGTCTCGTTCCGCACGCCGCTGGAGGAAGCCCTGGAGATGCCGACCTTCGAGGCGAAGGTGAAGCCAACCGCCGCGCGCATAACCGGCGTCGGGTTCTTCGACCGCATCCATGGTGCCACCGGCGCCTCGCCGCTGAACGGCATCGAGCTGCACCCGATCCTCAAGATCGAGTGGCTGTAGCGCGACGGAGGCGCCAGCGAGGGACGGCTAGTTTCCTCGGCACACGCCGCACAGGAGATGTTCTCTGTCGCTCGGGCCGCGGGGGTATGGGGCCGCGGACTTCTCCGCGATCGTCGACGCGCTATGCGAGGCGACAGGGATCGACAAGCCGCGCGTGCCCGAGGGCTGGAAGCCGGCGTGAGCAATGGACCAGCTAAAGCATGATCCCGAAAAGTGGCTACCGGTTTTCGGAAAAGATCATGCTCAAACAAAGAGGTAGAGAGGGATGACGACTCGAAGAGAAGTCATCGCGCTCTAGCGTCGACTTGGAGATGGAGAACGCGGTCTTTACGGCTTCGTTGATTGGTCCTCGTTGCTGGCGCCGAACATGATGCCCCTATGCTGAGAACTTCGAGCGAGATCGGTTGGGCAAATTCCCCGTCGATCTCGATGGAATATTTTATTCCCTTGGCCTTCTCGGCCTCGCCCGGCGCGGTCGCGAAAACAGCATCGCGCAGTCAGAGGGCAGCACGAGGCCGGCGAGGGTCGTTGGGGTCGCGGCCGGGAACCGGGGCGTCCTCGACGTGCCCGGTACCATCGAGATAGCCCCAGATGCGGGTGTCGGGCATCAGCAGCGAGGCGACGAGCGCGATCGCGCTCATGCCCGCCACATACCAAAAGAAGAGCGGCTCGTGCCCGGCCGATTTGAGCGACAGCGCGACGTATTCCGCCGTGCCGCCGAACATCGCGTTCGCGAGCGCATAGGGCAGGCCGACGCCGAGCGCGCGCACCTCGGGCGGGAACAGCTCGGCTTTCACCACGCCGCTGATCGAGGTGTAGAAGGAGGCGACAACGAGACCGACGAGGACATAGGCGCAGGCCGCAGTCGCGCTTGCGGCGCTTCCGACGGCGTAGAGGATGGGCACCGAGCCGAGCGCCGCCAGCGCCCCGAAGGCAATCATGTTGTTCTTGCGGCCGATCCGGTCGGAGAGCGCGCCGAAGGCCGGCTGCATGCACATGAAGAGCACGAGCGCGCCGGTCATGACGGTGCTCACCGTCTTCGGATCCATATGCGCGGTGTTGACGAGGTATTTCTGCATGTAGGTCGTGAAGGTGTAGAAATAGAGCGACCCGCCCATGGTGAAGGCAAGCACGAGCATGAGCGCGCGCTTGTGATGCAGGAGCTCGACGAGCGAGCCCGCCTCCTTGCGGTGCATGCTCTCTGCAGAGGCGGTCTCCTCGAGCGAGCGCCGCAGATACATGGCAACGATGGCCGCGAGCGCGCCGATCACGAACGGGATGCGCCAGCCCCAGGCCCTCAGGGCCTCCGTCGACAGCGCCAGCTGCAGCACCATCAGCACGAGGAGCGCGAGCAGCTGCCCTCCGATCAGCGTGACGTACTGGAAGGACGAGTAGAAGCCGCGGTGGCCCTTGCCCGCGATCTCGCTCATGTAGGTCGCGGCGGTGCCGTACTCGCCGCCGACCGAGAGGCCCTGCGCGAGCCTCGCGACGAGGAGCAGGATCGGAGCCAAGGCGCCGATTGTCCCGTAGGTCGGCAGCACGGCAATCATGAGCGAGCCGGCGCACATCAGGAGCACCGAGATCACCATCGAGTTACGCCGGCCGTGCCGATCGGCGATCCAGCCGAACAGCCAGCCGCCGAGCGGGCGCATGAAGAAGCCGACCGCAAAGATCCCGGCCGTCGCCAGGAGCTGGCTCGTCGGGTCACCGGCCGGGAAGAAGGCCGGCGCGAAGTAGAGCGAGGTGAACGCGTAGGCGTAGAAGTCGTACCACTCGACGAGGTTGCCCGACGAGGCGCCCACGATCGCGACGATGCGGCGGCGGCGATCGGCGGAGTCCGACGGTCCGACGCGGTTTACGGCCGTTTGCGAAGCGATTGACATGACGGCCTCCGATTGCGGTCTGCTCCGCTGAACGCCCGGCGGGCGGACATGAACGCCCGGCGGCGGAAAAGCCTAGACCTAAAACGGGAGCATGCAAGGGGGCGGCATACGCAGATCGTGGCTGGCGCGGGCGACGACGAAGAAACACCACCGGGGATGCAGCGGATTACGCTGAGCTTTACCGAGAGCGACGAGGGACCTCAGTACAACTGAGGCTTCGGTGCCACCTCGACCTTATCGATCAGGTCGCCGAGTTCCCGCTGGGCCGGCTTGGCCGAAGTCGCCATCGCCGTGTAGGGCGCGGCTTGAACGCCGAGCACGCGGGAGAAGTCGTCCTGCTTGCCGGTCACGCTGACGCCATAGCGGCCGATGCGCGTGACCTCGAAGCCGCTTTCCTTGAGCAGACGGGCGGCTTCCTCCAGCTTGGCGCGGTCGGGTTTCTCGCTGTCTGTGGGCTTGACGCTGATCGTCGCGGAGACATCCATCCGTCTCTCCCTGTTCCCGCCGCGGCCGGGGCGGCGCAACGACGGTCGGCCAAGGCGTGATTTTCGGTGGAACCGCGCTGCGCGGAAGATGGTTCCGCGCTCAGACTTGCGCAAGGGCCGCCGTGGCATCGACCAGCCCATGGCCGACCGCCACGTTCGGGTGCCCGACCGCCGGAAACCCCTGCGCGTTGTTGCCCTTCTGCACCGGAACGCCCGTGCTTTGCAGGATCTGGCGGACATCCTGGTTGGTGAGCACGCGGTTCTTGCTTCGGGCCTTTTCCACCATCAGCGCGACCACGCCCGCGATCTGCGGCGTCGCGCTGCTGGTGCCGCTCGCGCCGACCCAGCCGTCGTTCTTGG
>JAJKJG010000317.1 GCA_021154065.1 Methylobacterium sp. | reverse complement strand
GCGCGCGCCGTGAACGGCTCGAGGTCCTCGACGCCCTCGCCGACGCCGATGAAGTGCACCGGCAGCCGGAATTTCTGCGCCAGCGCGACGAGGATGCCGCCGCGGGCGGTGCCGTCGAGCTTGGTCATGACGAGGCCGGTCACGCCGGCCGCCTTGTGGAACAGCTCGACCTGCGAGACCGCGTTCTGCCCGACGGTGGCGTCGAGCACCAGAAGCGTCGCGTGCGGGGCCTCCGGGTCGACCTTCCGGATGACGCGCACGATCTTCTCGAGCTCGGCCATGAGCCCGGCCTTGTTCTGGAGCCGCCCGGCGGTGTCGATCATCACGACATCGGCGCCTTGCGCCTTTGCCCGCTCGAGCGCCTCGAAGGCGACGCCGGCGGCGTCGGCGCCTTGCTCGCGCGCCACCACGGGGACGCCGGCGCGCTCGCCCCAGACCTTGAGCTGCTCGATCGCCGCCGCCCGGAAGGTGTCGGCGGCGCCGATCGTCACGCTCAGGCCCTGCCCCTTGAGCTTGCGGGCGAGCTTGCCGATCGTCGTCGTCTTGCCGGAGCCGTTGACGCCGATCATGAGCAGCACGAAGGGTTTCTTCGCCCGATCGATCGCGAGCGGGATCGCGACCGGCGCCAGGACCTTTTCGATCTCGCCGGCCAGGATGCGCTTTACCTCCTCGGTCGAGATCTCCTTGTCGTAGCGGCCCTCGCCGATCGCCGCGGCGATGCGCGTCGCGGTCTCGATGCCGAGATCGGCCCGAACCAGCACGTCCTCGAGCTCCTCCAGGGTCGAGCTGTCGAGCTTGCGCTTCGTGAGCAGGCCGGTGACGCTCTCCCCGATCGAGGATGAGGTGCGCCGCATGCCGTCGCTGAGGCGCCGCCACCAGCTCTTCGGGCCGGCAGCTTCCGACGAGCCGGGCTCGGCGCGCGGCACCGGCTCCGTCGGGGCGGCGCCCTGCGGCTCGACGCCCTCGACGGGCTGGAGGTCGGCGCCGGAAAGCTCGGGCGGAAGCTTCTCGTTGGCCGGCGTCTCGGGCGAGGCTTGCGTCGCCCGCGCCTGCGCCGGGACCGGATCGGCGCCGGTCGCGGTGGTGAAATCGGGTGTCCCCTCGGAGCGTGACGCCGCCGGGTCTGCGGCCGGCTTTGGCGGCTCCGCCGCCTCGCGCCCGATGAGGCGGTCCCAGAAGCCGGGTTTTCGTTGCATCTGGCTCATCGCTAGGCAGCCAGCAGGTCGCGGCCGTCATGTCCGGCGATTACGGCCTCGCGGATCTCTCCGGCAGGCACCGGCGCCCGGAAACGGACGAGCGCGAAACCCTCGGTGCGGCCGACGCCCTGGCTCTCCGTCAGCACCATTCGCCGCGTGCCGACCTCGGCCGAAAGGTGCCGCGCGAGCGCTGCTTCGCCCCTGTCGCGCAAGCGCCGCGCCCGCTCCTTCACCACCTCGCGGGCGACCTGCGGCATGCGCGCCGCGGGCGTGCCGGGCCGGGCCGAGAACGGGAAGACGTGAAGATGCGTCAGGCCGCACTCGTCGATGAGATCGAGCGAGCGGGCGAACATCGCCTCGGTCTCGGTCGGGAAGCCGGCGATGATGTCGGCGCCGAGCACCACGCCCGGCCGCAGCCGCCGGACCTCGTCGCAGAACCGGATCGCATCGGCGCGCGAATGACGTCGCTTCATCCGCTTGAGGATAAGATCGTCGCCGGCCTGCAGCGACAGATGGAGGTGCGGCATGAGCCGCGGCTCGGTGGCGAGCGCGTCGAGCAGATCGTCGTCGGCCTCGACGGAATCGATCGAGGAGATACGCAGGCGCGCAAGCTCCGGCACGTGACGAAGGATGCTCTTCACCAGCGTGCCGAGCTTCGGCGCACCGGGCAGATCCCTGCCGTAGCCGGTGATGTCGACGCCGGTCAGCACCACCTCGCGGGTCCCGTGCGCAACGAGGACGCGGACCTGCTCGACGACGGCGCCCATCGCGATGGAGCGCGAATTGCCCCGGCCGTAGGGGATGATGCAGAAGGTGCAGCGGTGATCGCAGCCGTTCTGGATCTGCACGAAGGCGCGGCTGCGTCCCCGCATGCCGTCGATCAGGTGCAGCGCGGTCTCCTTGACCGAGAAGAGGTCGTCGACCCGGATTTTCTCGCCGCCGTCGAGGCCAAGCCCGCTCCAGGTCTCGGCCTTCAGCTTGTCGCCGTTGCCGACGACCTGCGCCACGCCGGGCAGGGCCGCGAAGCGCTCGGGCTCGATCTGCGCCGCGCAGCCGGTGACGACGATGCGCCGCTGCGGGTTCTGGCGGGCGAGGCGGCGGATCGACTGGCGGGCCTGGCGCGTCGCCTCGGCGGTGACCGCACAGGTGTTGACGATGACGAGGTCCGCGTGCCCGGCGGCCTCCGCCTGGGCGCGCATCGCCTCCGACTCGTAAGTGTTGAGCCGGCAGCCCATGGTGACGACCTCGACCGTCATCACGCCGCCCCGGCAAAGAGCGCCGGCTCGAATACGCCCTCCCATTCGAGCTCGACCGGGCCGGTCATCAGCACGTGGTCGTCGTCGCGCCATTCGATGAGGAGATCGCCGCCGGGAAGCGTGACGGTCGCCCGGCGACCGGTGAGCTTCTTGCGCGCGGCGGCGACGAGAGCCGCGCAGGCGGCCGAGCCGCAGGCCTTCGTCAGCCCGGCGCCGCGCTCCCAAACGCGGAGCCGGATGTGGTCCGGAGCGACGATCTGCGCGAGCGAGATGTTGGCGCGCTCGGGGAAGATCGGGTGGTTCTCGAGCATCGGGCCGAAGCGGGCAAGATCGTGCGCGCCGACGTCGTCGACCCAGAAGATGGCGTGCGGATTGCCCATGCTCAGCGCCGAGGGCGAGTGCAGCACCGGCGCGTCGATCGGGCCGATCTGGAGCTCGATCCGGCGCGTGTCCTGGAACGGCTCGCGCAACGGGATCTCGTCCCAGCGCAGGCGCGGCCTGCCCATGTCGACGGCAAAGCTCGTCGCGCCGACCCGCGACACTGGGAGGAGACCGGCACGGGTCTCGAGGAGCAGGCCGTCCTTGTCGGCCGGGCGCGCCATGACCGGATCGCTCATCATCGCCCAGGCGACGCAGCGCGTGCCGTTGCCGCAGGCGGCGGATTGCGAGCCGTCGGTGTTGTAGATGCGCAAATAGGCGTCGGTGCCGGGCGTGACCGGGTCGTGGATCGCCATCAGCTGGTCGAAGCGCGACCGCGGCTCGGCCGCGACCGCCCGGGCCTCCTCGGCGGAAAGGCGCCAGTCGGAGCCGCGCAGGTCGACGATCACGATCTCGTTGCCGAGACCGTTCATCTTCAGGAAGCGGCGGTTCGCAAGCGCGCTCACGGCAGGGTCCGACGTTGTCTTGGAGGAGGGTGTTGATTTCGCCGCTATATGGGCCGAATCCACCGCTTTCGCGAGTCGCGCAACGCCGCGGCTCGGAAACCGACCTATGGTCGAAACACCGGGCCGGGAGCCCGATTCGAGGCTGTCGCGATGTGCCTTCACCATTCCCTGCGGTTTGCAGCGCTTGCGTTAGCGCTCGGCGCCGGGGCGCTCGCCTCGGCTCAGACGCCGCCCGCTGCTGGCGTCCCGGCGCCGGGCGCGGTCGAGAGAGCGCCGCTGCCGCCGCCGGGCGGCACGGCCCAGCCGGCGCCGCCCGCCCCTGCGCCCCCGCAGACGGCGACCCCGGCACCCCCGCCCGGCGGCGCCCGTCCGACCCTCGTTCCGGAGCCGGGCGACGCCGGCGACGTCGCCGAGGTGACGCTGCCGGGAAAGCCGGCGGCGGTGATCTCCGGCACCAGCGGCGCGGACGAGGGGTTCGTCACGATCCGCAACGCCCTGCGCAAGGTCGAGGAGGAGCTCCAGAAAGCCGGGATCGCCCCGGCGGGTCGGCCGGTCGCGGTCTTCCAGCATTTCAACGCGGACGGCAGCTTCAACTACGATGCCATGATCCCGATCGCGCGCGCGCCTGAAGGCGGCACCCTGCTGACGAACGAGATCCGCTTCGGGACGACGCCCGCCGGCCGGGCGCTACGCTTCACCCACAAGGGCTCCTATGAGGACGTCGAGACGACCTACGACATGATCGAGGTTTATCTCGAGGCCAAGGGCATCGTCGTCGCCGACCCGATCATCGAGGAGTTCGTCAACGACCCGAGGGACGCAAGCGACGCCGAACTCGAGCTCAACATCTTCGTCCAGCCGAAGTGACGCGCCGCGGCGGAGTGCCTAGCCGTGATGCCCGACATGGGTCGCGACCACGATCGCGATGAGCGCGAAGGTCGCAAGCACCGGCAGGCCCAGGGCCGCGATATAGCGTCCGGTCGGCTCGGGATCGTGCCCGATCGCGCGGGCGTCGATCGGCTTGCCGCGCTGCCGCCGCCACACATAGCTCTGGTACCCGCCCCAGGCGAGGAGGAGGCCGAGCACGGCCGGGCCGATGAAGTTCATCAAGAGCCAGCCCAATCCGTCATTGTAGTTCATGGGTCTATTCCATTCGTCGGCCGGACGGCCGGTTGTTCACCCGTCAACGGCGCCATTTCGACCCTGGTTCCTCCGGCCAAGCCTCGCGCCGAGCCTCGCGCCAGCGGCCGTTTTCCTTGACTTTGCGGGTGCAAATCCGTAACCGGAGCGCGAAAATCGGTACGAGCGAGCCCTGGAGCCGCCGACCGGTCGCGGTCCTGGACTTCGGCCGGAGGTCAACGCCCGACAGCGCGATGCGCCCTCGGGCGTGATCGGCGTTTGGGAGCATCCCTCACCTCTCCCGAGGGGAGAGGTCGAGAGGCGCCGGCAGGCGCCTCCGGGTGAGGGGACAGGGCTAACCGGTGAGGGCGTGCCCCTCACCCGCTCGCCTGCCGGCGAGTCGGCCTCTCCCTCTGGGAGAGGCAGGAGGACGAGATGGACCAGCTCCGCCTCGAGGACGCCGTGAACGAGACCTGCCCGTGGTCGGGAAAGCCGATCGCGGCGGATTCGCTCACCCTCTACAAGGGCGCCGTGGTCGGCTTCTGCAACACCGGCTGCCGCGACAAGTTCGAGAAGGCGGTGCGCCATTTCGAGGACGCGCTGCAGGGACACCGGGCCGAGAGCGCCCAGAACAGCGAATAGCGAACGGCGGATAGCGAAGAGATGTTCGAAGGCCTTTCCGAGAAGCTCTCAGGCATCCTCGACAAGCTGACGCGCCGCGGCGCGCTGACCGAGGAGGACGTCAACGCGGCCCTGCGCGAGGTCCGCCGGGCGCTGCTCGAGGCCGACGTCGCGCTCGAGGTGGTGCGCTCGTTCACCGACAAGGTGCGCTCGCGCGCCGTCGGGGCCGAGGTGCTGAAGTCGGTCACGCCCGGGCAGATGGTCGTGAAGATCGTCCACGATCAGCTCGTCACGATGCTCGGCGAGGAGGCCGGCACCATCGATCTCAACGCCGTGCCGCCGGTGCCCGTCATGATGGTGGGGCTGCAGGGTTCGGGCAAAACCACGACGACCGCGAAGATCGCCAAGCGCCTCACCGACCGCGGCAGCCGCCGCGTGCTGATGGCCTCGCTCGACACCAGGCGCCCGGCCGCGATGGAGCAGCTCGCGGTGCTGGGCCGGCAGGTCGGGGTCGACACGCTGCCGATCGTCGCCGGCCAGTCGCCGGTGCAGATCGCCCGGCGGGCGATCGAGGCGGCGCGGCTCGGCGGCTTCGACGTCGTCATGCTCGACACCGCCGGCCGCGTCACCGTCGACGAGGCGCTGATGGCCGAGGTCGCCGAGGTCAAGGCGGCGACCGACCCGCACGAGGTGCTTCTCGTCGCCGACGCGCTGACCGGCCAGGACGCCGTCAACACCGCCCGCGCCTTCGACGAGCGCCTCGGCGTCACTGGCATCGTGCTGACGCGCATGGACGGCGACGCCCGCGGCGGCGCCGCGTTGTCGATGCGGGCCGTCACCGGCAAGCCGATCAAGCTCGTCGGCACCGGCGAGAAGGTCGATGCGCTGGAGGAGTTCCACCCGCAGCGCGTGGCGAGCCGTATCCTCGGCATGGGCGACATCGTCTCGCTGGTCGAGAAGGCGGCCGAGAATATCGACCAGGAGAAGGCCCTTCGCGCCGTCGAGAAGATGCGCAAGGGCAAGTTCGACCTCGACGATCTGCGCGACCAGCTCGCCCAGATGGACAAGATCGGCGGCATGGGCGGCGTCATGGGCATGCTGCCGGGCATCGGCAAGATGAAGGCCCAGATCGAGCAGGCCGGCCTCGGCGACGGCATGATCCGCCGCCAGCGCGCCATCATCGACTCGATGACGCCGAAGGAGCGCCGCAACCCCGACCTCCTCAAGGCGTCGCGCAAGAAGCGCATCGCGTCGGGCTCGGGCACCCGCGTCGAGGAGGTCAACAAGCTCCTCAAGATGCACCGCCAGATGGCCGACATGATGAAGATGATGGGCGGCGGCAAAGGCCGCGGCATCGGCGCCGCCCTCGGCAACATGATGGGCTTCGGCGGCGGCGGCATGCCCCAGCCGAGCCCGGAGATGCTCGCCGAGATGCAGAAGAAGATGGGCGGCGGCATGCCCGGAATGCCCGGCGGAGGCGGCCTGCCGCCGTTGCCGCCGGGGCTCGGAGGCAAAGGCCCGGCAATGCCGGGCGGCCTGCCGGGGCTCGGCGGACCGAAGCTGCCCGGGCTGCCCGGCCTCGGCGGCTTCAACCCGTTCGGCGCCGGGAAGAAGAAGTGATCAAGCACACGACGAAATCCACGAAGGAGAAACCTGAATGTCCCTGAAAATCCGTCTCGCGCGCGGCGGCGCCAAGAAGCGCGCCTATTACCGCATCGTCATCGCCGACTCGCGCTCGCCGCGCGACGGGCGCTTCATCGAGCGCGTCGGCGCCTACGATCCGTTGAAGAAGAAGGACGATCCCGGCCGCGTCACCCTCGACACTGAGAAGGTCAAGGCCTGGCTCGCCAAGGGCGCGCAGCCGACCGACCGGGTGCTGCGCTTCCTCGACGCCGCCGGCCTCATGAAGCGCGAGGCTCGCAACAACCCGCAGAAGGCCGAGCCCGGCAAGAAGGCGCAGGAGCGCTCCGCCGCCCGCGCCAAGGCGGCCGAGGCTCCGGCCGAAGGCGCCGGCGAGGCGGCGTAAGGCTCCGTGCCGCGCGGGTCTATCCCTCCGCCTGCAGCGGAGAGGGCCGGCTCGCGCGCACGCCCGAGCTGCGAGAGCGGAGGCCGGGCCGAGCGTCCGCCTTCTGTCTCGCAGGCAGAGGGTCAAGACGACCTCATCCTCCTGGGCGAGTTCGGCCGGGCGCATGGGCTCAAGGGCGAGGTGCGCCTGAAGTCGTTCACGGCCGAGCCGGCGGCGATCGCCTCCTATGGGCCGCTCGTCACCGACGACCGGCGGCGTTTCGTGCTGAAGGGCGTGCGCGCGGCGAGCGGCGGCTCGCCGGACATGCTCGTCGCCCGCGTCGAGGGCGTCGCGACGCGCGAGGCCGCCGAGGCCCTCAATCGGCTCCGCCTCTACGTCGGCCGCGACCAGCTTCCGCCGCCCGAAGGCGAGGACGAGTACCTCGCCGCCGATCTTGTCGGGCTCGTCGTCGAGGACCGCGCCGGCCGCGTCCTCGGCACGGTTGTTGCGGTCCCGGACTACGGCGGCGGCGACCTCCTCGAGATCGCCCCGGCGCGCGGTCCGACGGCGCTCCTGCCGTTCACGAAGGCCTTCGTGCCGACCGTCGACCTCGCGCGGAAGCGGGTCGTGGTCGACCCGCCGGACGACCTCTTCGAAAGCCGCGCCGATGAGCGCCGATGAGCCGGTGCTCCGTCCGGCCCGGCGCGAGGACGTGCCGGCGCTCGTCCAGCTCTTCACCGACGACGAGCTCGGCCGGACTCGCGAAAGCGCGCCGCTTGCAACCTATCTGACCGCCTTCGAGGCGATCGAAGCCGATCCGAACAACACCGTCTACGTCCTCGACAGCGGCGGCGAGATCGTCGGCTGCGCCCAGCTCACGATCATCCCCGGGCTTGGCCGGCGCGGCATGAAGCGGGCGCTGATCGAAGCCGTGCGGGTCGCCTCGCGCCGGCGCGGCCGAGGCCTCGGACGCCGGCTGATCGGCGACCTCGTGGCGATCGCCCGCGAGCGCGGCTGCGGCATGGTGCAGCTGACGAGCGACAAGCGCCGGACCGAGGCGCATCGTTTCTACGGCGCCCTCGGTTTCGTCGCCAGCCACGAAGGCTTTAAGCTGGCGCTCGATTAGAGACGGCGGCCGGCGAGGAGCCATGCCCTTCAGGCGCAACAGCGGCGCTCTTTTCGGACCGGGCCCGCCCCGGCGCTGGCCGGCGCTCGTCCTGCGCCTCATCGAGCGCGGCACGCAAGACTATCCCCCGAAGGTGCGGCGGCGGCTGATGATCCTCAACGCGATGGCGTATCTGATCGCGATCTTCTCGGCTCTCTTCGCCCTCACCTACGCATTCGAGGATTTCGCCGCCTACCGCTGGGCGGTGGCGATCAACCTCGGCCTCGTCGCGGCGGCCCTTTGCGTGCCGTTCGCCCATCGTTACGGCGAGACCACCGGCGCGATGCTCATCATGGCGGCGGAGTATGCCGGCCTGTTCGGCCTCGTCGCGCTCCTCGGGCGCGCCTCCGGGATCCAGCTCAACCTCGTGGTCGGCGCGGCGATCGGCTTTGCGGTGCTCGGGCTCGAACGCATCCGGCTGATCGCCGCGATCCTTCTCGCCGGCTTCGCGCTCCACGTCGTGGCCTGGTTCTGGTTTCCGACCGGGCTGGCCGGCGCCCCGGCGCCGAGCTTTCTCGCCCAGCTCTACCTGTCCTCGGCGCTGACCGCCTTCGGGGTCACGGCGGCCGTCGCCTATTACGCCTTCCGTCTGGCCGCTCGGGCCGAAGCCGAGACCGAGGCTCTCCTGCGCAACATCCTGCCCGACAAGATCGTCGAGCGGCTGAAGCAGCACCCCGACGAGCCGGTCGCCGAGAGCTTCTCCGAAGCCTCGGTGCTGTTCTCGGACCTCAAGAGCTTCGTGCCGCTGGCGCGAAGCCTCGGCCCGGCCCGCACGGTTGAGATGCTCAACGACCTGATCCGCCGGTTCGACAAGCTCGCGAGCGAGCACGGCGTCGAGAAGATCAAGACCATCGGCGACGCCTATATGGCGGTCGCCGGCCTGCCCGAGCCGGCTCCCGACCACGCCGCGCGCCTCGCCCGGATGGCGCTCGAGATGCGCGCCGCCGCCCGCAAGACCGCCGCCTGTTTCGAGGTCGAGCTGATCCTGCGCATCGGCATCGCCGCCGGCCCGGTGATGGCCGGCGTGATCGGGACGAAGAAGTTCAGCTACGACGTCTGGGGCGATCCGGTGAATCTCGCGGCGCGGCTCGAGAACACCTGCGAGGCGAACTGCATCCACGTCTCGGCGGAGGTCCGCGAGCGGCTCGGCGGCGCCTTCGAGCTCCTTTCGCGCGGCGCGACCGAGATCAAGGGCGTCGGCCGGCAGGAGACGTTCTTTCTCGTCGGGCAGCGCCGGGCGACGGAGCCGGTCCGCGAGGCAGCCGCGTGAGCCCTCCGGCCTCTCGCCGATCATGGGCCGCGACGGTCCTGACGCTTCATCCGGAGATGTTCCCGGGCCCGCTCGGCGCCTCCCTCTCCGGGGACGCCCTCGCCCGCAGCGTGTGGTCGCTCGAGGCGAGGAACATCCGCGAGCACGGCATCGGCCGGCATCGCGCCGTCGACGATACGCCGGCCGGCGGCGGGCCCGGAATGGTGCTGCGCTGCGACGTCGTCGCCGCCGCGCTCGACGCCGCGGTCGCGCCGGACGACCCCCGTCCGCGGCTGCTGATGAGCCCGCGCGGGCGACCGCTGACGCAAGCCCGGGTCCGGGAGCTCGCGACGGGGCCCGGCGCGATCGTCGTCTGCGGCCGCTTCGAGGGGATCGACGAGCGCGTCATCGCCGGCCGCGGCCTCGCGGAGATCTCGGTCGGCGACTACGTGCTCTCCGGCGGCGAGATCGCCGCCATGGCGCTCCTCGACGCCTGCGTGCGGCTGCTGCCTGGCGTCATGGGCAAGGACGCTTCCGGGGCGGAGGAGAGCTTCGAGGCCGGGCTCCTCGAATACCCGCACTACACGCGGCCGCGTGACTGGGAGGGCCGCGCCATCCCGGAGGTGCTCCTCTCCGGCGACCACGCCGCGATCGCCCGCTGGCGCCGGATGGAAGCGGAACGGATCACGGCGGAGCGGAGGCCGGACCTGATCGCGAGGGGGAAGCCCCGGCCGGGCGAAGGCTGAGGCGTCTTGCCAGCCCGCGCGGCGCGTTGATTAATGGGACGAGACCGTGGGGGCAACGTCAGTGAAGAACAAGCTTTCGGCAGGGCTCGCCGTTGCGGCCGCGGCGCTCGCCTGGTCGGCACCTGGTTTCGCCCAGGCGCCGCAAGGGCTCGACAAGCTCTCGCATATCCTGGTGCTCTACCTCGAGAACCGGAGCTTCGATAACCTGTTCGGCGAGTTCCCGGGAGCGAACGGGCTCGCCGCCGCAGGCGAGGCGGCGGTCCAACGCGACCGCGACGGGAAACCGTATGCCGTTCTGCCGGCGTCCCCGAAACCCTTCGATATCCGGGCCAATCCGCCCGCCTTGCGCGACATTGCGAGCCTCGACGAGCTGCCCAACCGGCCCTTCCCGATCGAGGGCATCCGCCCGGGCGTCACGATCGCCACCCACACGCGCGACCTGATCCACGCCTTCTACACCAACCGCTCACAGATCCACGGCGGCCGGAACGACTGGTTCGCGCTGTTCTCGAACGCCAAGGGCCTCGCCATGGGCTACTACGGCGCGGCGGCGCTGAAGGACACGAACCTATGGAAGCTCGCCGAGCGCTATACGCTCTTCGACAACTTCTTCATGGGCACATTCGGCGGCTCGTTCCTCAATCACATCTGGCTGGTTTGCGCCTGCGCGCCGGCTTGGCCCGATCCGCCGAAGAGCCAGCGCTCCGACACGGACGAGGCAGGCGAGGTCGTCCACGAGCGACGCGTGACCGCGGCCTCGGACGGCGATTACGCGGTCAACACCACGCAGTCGATCTTCCTCAACAACGGCCGCCAGGGCGAGAACGTCCTTCCGGCCCAGAGTGCCGTGACGATCGGAGACCGGCTGACCGAGAAGGGCGTCGCGTGGGCCTGGTACGCGGGCGGCTGGGACATCGCCGCGAAGTCCGACCGCACGCCGGAGGAGGACAAGCTCCTGAGCGAGCAGGCCTTCCAGTGGCATCATCAGCCCTTCGCCTATTTCGCCCGCTTCGATCCGACGACCCAAAGCGGCCGCGACCAGCGCACCGCGCATCTGCGCGACGCAGGCCGGCTCGAGACCGACATCAAGTCAGGCGCGCTCCCGGCGGTCTCCTTCTACAAGCCGATCGGCGTGCTCAACCAGCACCCGGGCTATGCCAACATCATTCCGGCCGACGAGGAAGTCGCACGGATCGTTCGGCTGATGGACGAGAGCCCCATGAAGGGCTCCTACGCGGTCGTCATCACTTATGACGAGAACGGTGGCTTCTGGGACCACGTGGCGCCGCCGAGCGGGGCGAAGGCCGGCGCGCGCGCCGATTTCTTCGGCCCCGGCTCGCGGGTGCCGACCGTCGTGGTCTCGCCCTTCGCCAAGAAGGCGACGGTCGACCACACCGAGTACGAGACCACGTCGATCCTGAAGCTCATCGGCGAGCGTCACCGCCTCAACCCGCTGCCGAGCGCCCGCTACGGGGCGGTCGAAAGCCTCGCCAAGGCCTTCGACTTCGGCCCTTAGCCCTCGCCAAAGGCAGAGGGACCCGGGTCGACAAGCCCGGCGCGCTCCTGTATAGCGCGCCGCAACTCACAACAGGATGCCGAAATCCTCGCGCGGCTGTCGCCGGACACGCTCGCGCGCCACGGCAGGAGCATTGACCCATGAACATCCTCCAGCAGCTCGACCGCGAGCAAATCGAGAAGCTCGGCAGGGACGTGCCGGACTTCCAGCCAGGCGACACCCTGATCGTCAACGTCAAGGTCAAGGAGGGCGAGCGCGCCCGGGTGCAGGCCTATGAGGGCGTGTGCATCGCGCGCGCCGGCGCCGGCTTCCAGGAAAGCTTCACCGTCCGCAAGATCTCCTACGGCGAGGGCGTCGAGCGCGTCTTCCCGCTCTATTCGCCGATGATCGATTCGATCAAGGTCGTGCGCCGCGGCAAGGTCCGGCGCGCCAAGCTCTATTACCTGCGCGACCGCCGCGGCAAGTCGGCCCGCATCGCCGAGCGCACCGACCGCCAGGGCGCCGGCCCGGCGAAGGCCGAGACTCCCGCCGCCGCCGAATAGGTCCGGTCACCGCGATTTGGTGCCGAGGGCCGGGACCGTCCCGGCCTTTTTCGCGACCGGGCTCGTCGCGCCGATGTCCATCGACCAGCCGCCTCGGCTTGCGGCCACGCCGGGCGGCGCGCATGCTGGCGTCCTTCCGGGAGAAGCGCCCATGCTCCTGCTCAAGCCGAGCTGCGAATGCTGCGACAAGAACCTGCCGCCGGACGCGCCGGACGCGGTGATCTGCACCTACGAGTGCACTTTCTGCGCCGTCTGCGCGACCGGCCGCTTCGGCGGCCGGTGCCCGAACTGCGGCGGCAACTTCTCGGCCCGGCCGATCCGCCCGCCGGCGATGCTCGCGAAGCACCCGGCCTCGACGAAGCGCGTGCTGAAGCCGCACCCGGAATGTGTTGCCGCGGCCTGACGGCTCGGCCGGAGCGAGCCTGACGTTCCGCCGGCCGCCTCTCCCGCAAGCAGGAGAGGCGAGCCGCGCGCTCAGTTCGTGCCGATCGACTTCTTGTAGGCCTCGACGACGGCTTGGCCGTCGGCCCCGGCTTTCTTGAGCCAGTCGGCCGTCAGCTGCTCGCCGATCTTGCGGAAGCCGGCGGCAAGCTCGGGACTCGGCGGCAGCACCTTCATGCCCTTGGCCTTGAGCTGCTCGAGATACCAGCCGGCCTTCTCCTGCCACATCTTCCAGCCCCGCTCCTCGGCCGTCGCCGCGGCCTTCAGGATCGCGTCCTGCGTCGCCTTGTCGAGCCCGTCGAAGGCCGCCTTGTTGACGAAGGTCACGTCCTTCGGGATCCAGGCCTGCGTGTCGTAGAAGTGGGTGAGCGACTCCCAGGCCTTGGAGTCGTAGCCGGTGCCGCCGGACGACATAAACGAGTTGACGACGCCAGTCGCGAGCGCCTGCGGCAGCTCCGCCGCCTGGATCGTCACCGCCTGGGCGCCGACGAGTTCGCCGATGCGCGACGTTCCGACATTGTAGGCCCGCCATTTCAGGCCCTTCATATCGTCGAGGGAGTTCAGCTCCTTCTTGGCGTACACGCCCTGCGGCGCCCACGGCACCGCGAAGAGGAGCTTGATGCCTTGGCTCGCGAGCTTCTTTTCGACCGCCGGCTTCTGCGCCTCCCAGAGCTTCTTCGCCTGCTCGAACGAAGTCGCGAGGAAGGGCACGACGTCGAGGCCGTAGATCGGATCCTCGTTCTCGTGCAGCGAGATCAGCACCTCGCCCATCTGCGCCTGCCCGGTCTGTACCGCGCGCTTGATCTCCGGTGCCTTGAACAGCGAGGCGTTGGCGTGAACGGCGATCTGGAGCTTGCCGCCGGTCGCATCGGCGACGTCCTTGGCGAACAGGACAAGGTTCTCGGTATGGGGATTGTCGCTCGGATAAGCGCCCGGCAGATTCCACTTGGTCTGCGCCGCAGCCGGCGCCGTAAGCGCGAGCGCGGCGCAGATCCCGAGAGCGAAACGGGTATGGTATTGCATCGGCTGTTCCTCCTGTCGTGGGCTGTTGCCCTATCTCACTCCGCAAACCCCAGCCGTGGCAAGACCAGCACGATGTCGGGGTACCAGGTGATGATGAAGACCGCGATGTTGAGCAGGATGAAGAAGGGGAAGGCGGCTTTTGCGACCGTGAAGGTGTCGCGTCCGCTCATATTCTGAAGCACGAACAGGTTAAAGCCGACCGGCGGCGTAATCTGCGCCATCTCGACGTGGATGACGAGATAGACGCCGAACCAGACGAGGTCGAAGCCTGCCTGCTTCACCATCGGCAGCACGATCACCATCGTGAGCACGATCATCGAGATGCCGTCGATGAGGCAGCCGAGGATGATGTACATGACGGTGAGCGCCAGCACGAGCTTGGCCGGCGTGAGGTTCTGCCCCTGCACCCACTCGGCGAGCGCCACCGGGATCCCGGTATAGGCCATCGCCGCCGTGGTGAAGGCCGCGCCGGCGAGGATCAGCATGATCATGCAGGTGAGCCGCGTCGCGCTCATGACGCTCTCGAAGAAGCTCGCGCGGTTGAGAGTGCCGCTCCACCAGGCGAGCCCGAGCGCGCCGGTCACGCCCCAGGCGGCGCACTCGGTCGCGGTCGCAAAGCCGAAGATGAGCGAGAAGAACACCGTCAGGATGAGGATCAGGCAGGGGATCAGCTTCGCCGATTCGGCGAGCTTTTGCCGGAACGGCATCGGCGGGTCGCGCGGCGGCGTCTTCTTCGGGTTCGCGAGCGACCACAGGATGATGTAGCCGGAGTAGAGCCCCATCACGAGGAGGCCGGGCAGGAAGCCGCCGAGGAAGACCTGCAGCACCGAGACGTTCGCCGTCACGGCATAGACCACCATCGGGATCGAGGGCGGGATCAGGAGCCCGAGCGTGCCGGCGCCGGCGAGGGAGCCGAGGCTCATGTTCTTGTCGTAGCCGCGCTTCTCGAGCTCCGGCAGGGCGATCTTGCCGATCGTGGCGCAGGTCGCAGCCGACGAACCCGACACCGCCGCAAAGATGCCGCAGCCGACGACGTTCACATGCATGAGCCGCCCCGGCAGCCATTGCAGCCATGGCGAGAGGCCGCGGAACATCTCCTCCGAAAGCTTCGTCCGGAACAGGATCTCGCCCATCCAGATGAACAGCGGCAGCGCCGCAAGCGTCCACGAAGCGCTGGCGCTCCACACCATGGTCGCGAGCACGTTGCCGATCGGCACGTTGGCCGTGAACAGCATCGCGACAAACCCGACGATGCCGAGCGAGATCGCGATCCAGACCCCGCTCGCGAGGAACAGGATCAGGACGCCGAGCAGCAGGATCGCGAGCTGGACGAGGCCGAGGTCCGTCAGCATCGCCTAGATGCCCCCGCCTTCGGCAACGCGGGCGACGAGCTCCTCGGGCGAGGTCGGCGGCTCCTTATCGAAGGTCGGCTTGTTGCCTTTGAGGACGTGAACCAGCTCGTCGACGAGCGCGACGAGGAGGATGACAAGTCCGCCGGCGTAGCCAAGCTGCGGAAACCACATCGGCACCGCGATCACGCCTTGCGAGACATCCGCGAAGCGCCATGAATCATAGGTCATGCCGGCGGCGTACCAGGCGAAATAGGCGACGAAGGCGGTCGCGATGGCGAGCGCCAGAAGCTCGAAGGCGTGACGCGTCCGGCCGGTGAGCCGCTCGAGCAGAAGCCCGACCCGGATCATCTCGCCGCGGCGGAAGGTGTGGGCGAGGCCGAGAAAGGCCATCGCCACCATGCACCAGGCGGCGAAATCGTCGCCCGACGGGATATTGAGCCCGACCTGCCGCCCGAGCGACAGCGCCATCATCAGGAGGAAGATGACGACGAGGAACATACCCGCCGCATAGCCGGCCCACAGATAGAGCCCGTCGAGAAAGCGTCGGATCATGCGGCCCCCTGCCGTTCGGACGACCTTAAGGTCAGCCGCCGGAAGCGCAAGCAAGCCTTGTGCGAGAGACGCCGCCCGGCCCGACGCGCTATGATCCGACGCCCCGCGACCAGCGCGCGCGCCGCAGCGCCTCGGGAGACGCCATGCTGACCGCTCACGCCTACATCGACGTGGCCGCGGCGGAGCCCGCCATCGCGTTCTACTGCGACGGCCTCCGGCTTAGCGTGAAGCGGCGCCTGAGCCCGACCTGGATCGAGCTTGCAGGCGCGAACCTGCCGATCTTCCTTCTCGCCGATCGCCCGCCTTACGCCGATCTCGGGTCAAGGCAGGTGCCGCGCAGCTTCGACCGCCATTGGACGTCGGTCCATCTCGACTTCATCGTCGCCGATCTCGATGCCGCGGTGGCGCGGCTCGTCGCCTTGGGCGGCTCGCTCGAACGCGCCATCGCTGTCCGCGACTACGGCCGCATCGCCTACATGGCCGACCCGTTCGGCAACGGCTTCGATCTCATCGAG
Source organism: Methylobacterium sp. (assembly GCA_021154065.1). Next base: position 3,891 of record JAJKJG010000317.1, on the reverse strand, counting down.
TTCTCTGGCGCGGGCTACGACGGTATCGCGCGCCGAACCTGAGGCACTGCGCCTGCGACCTCCTGCCCCAACGCCGGGCGCCCGCCGCATGCTAGAACAAATCAGGAACTCAGGCGTTCGTGTGCCATGGACGAAAAGCTCGCCGGCAAGCTGCGCATCCTCGCCGACGCCGCGAAATACGACGCCTCCTGCGCCTCATCCGGGGCGCCGAAGCGCGCCGCCGGCCGGGACGGCCTCGGCTCGACCTCGAACGGCATCTGCCATGCCTACACGCCGGACGGGCGTTGCGTGTCGCTGCTCAAGATCCTGCTCACCAACTACTGCCTCTACGATTGCGCCTACTGCATTAACCGGCGCTCCTCGAACGTCCCGCGCGCGCGTTTCGCCGTGCAGGAGGTCGTCGACCTGACGATCGCCTTCTACAAGCGCAACTACATCGAGGGGCTGTTCCTCTCCTCGGGCATCGTCCGCGACGCCGACCACACGATGGAGCAGCTCCTGCTCGTCGCGAAGACGCTCCGCCGCGAGCACGGCTTTGAAGGCTACATCCACCTCAAGACCATCCCGGAGGCGAGCCCGTGGCTCATCGAGCAGGCGGGCTTGTGGGCCGACCGGCTCTCGATCAACCTCGAGCTGCCGACCGAGGCGAGCCTGCGGCGCCTGGCGCCGGAGAAGGATGCCGCCTCGATCGGACGCGCCATGGGCCGAATGCGCGAGCGCATCGACGAGGCGCGCGCCGAAGGCCGGCGCTTCTCGCCCGCCGGGCAGTCGACGCAGCTCGTCGTCGGGGCCGACGCGGCGAGCGACGAGACGGTGCTGCGCAAGAGCGCCTCGCTCTATCGCGACTACGATCTCCGGCGCATCTACTATTCGGGCTTCAGCCCGATCCCGGACGCAAGCCGGGCCCTCCCCGCGACGGCGCCGCCGCTCCGGCGCGAGCACCGGCTCTACCAGGCCGATTGGCTGATGCGGAACTACGCCTTCGGCATCGACGAGGTCGCGGAGGCGACCGACGGCGGCATGCTGCCGCTCGACATCGACCCGAAGCTCGCCTGGGCGCTCAAGCATCGCGACCGTTTCCCGGTCGACGTCAACACCGCCGGGCGCGAGATGCTGCTGCGCGTTCCGGGCCTCGGCACCCGCGCCGTCGAGCGCATCGTCGCGGCGCGCCGGCATTGCCGGTTGCGCCTCGATGACGTCGCCCGCGTCACCGCGAGCCTCAGGCGCGCGCGCCCGTTCCTGATCGCGGCGGACCACCGCCCGGTCGGGCTCACGGACCGCGCCGACCTGCGCCAGCGCCTCGCCGCGCCGTCAAAGCAGCTGAGCCTGTTCTGATGCGCACGATCGATCTCGCGGAAGGCGCCGATCTCGACGGCTTCCGCCATGCCGTTCGGGAGCTCGTCGCAGAGGGAGTTCCGCCGGACGAGGTTGCGTGGTCGACGGCGAGCGCCGCGGGCCTGTTCGCCGGCGTCATTCCGGGGCTTGCCCGGGGCGACAACCCGGAACCCACGAGCACAGCGCCGCTCCGCCTCCCCCGCGCCGCAGCGACCCTCATCGAGAGCGTCGTCTGCCACCGCGATCCGGAGCGCTACGCGCTTCTGTACCGGCTCCTCTGGCGCGTGCTGCACGGCGAGCGCCACCTCCTCGAGGTCGCGTCTGATCCGCTCGTCCACCGCCTGGAGCTCATGGCGAAGGCGGTACGGCGCGACATCCACAAGATGCATGCCTTCGTGCGCTTCCGGCGCACCGCCGGCGAGCCGGAGCGCTACGTCGCCTTCTTCGAGCCCGAGCATTTCATCCTCGAAGCCGCGGCGCCGTTCTTCGTCGAGCGCTTTCGGGCGCTCGACTGGTCGATCCTGACCCCGATCGGCTCGGCGCATTGGAACGGCGAGCGCCTGGTCTTTGGTCCGCCCGGCTCCCGCGCCGACGCGCCGGGGGAGGACGCGTTCGAAGCCGGCTGGCGCAGCTATTACGAGAGCACCTTCAACCCGGCCCGGGTGAACCCCGATCTCATGCGGGCGCACATGCCGAAGAAGTACTGGCAGAACCTGCCCGAGACCGCGGCGATCCCGGGCGTCGTCCGAAGTGCCGCCTCGCGCGTTTCCTCGATGCTGGAGCAGGAGCCGACGATGCCGACGAAACGCACCCCGGAGAAGGCGCTCGAGGCGATGCGCGACCGCGAGATCAAGTCGCTGGCACAGCTCAACAGGCTCCTGAAAGGCTCGGAGCCGCTGGTCAAGGGTGCGACCCAGGCGGTGCCCGGCGAGGGCCCGGAGGACGCCGAGATCGTGTTCGTCGGCGAGCAGCCAGGCGACCAGGAGGATCTGCAGGGCCGGCCCTTCGTCGGCCCGGCCGGCAAGGTGTTCGACCGCGCGCTCGGCGACGCCGGGCTCGACCGCGACCGGGTCTATGTCACGAATGCCGTCAAGCACTTCAAGTTCGAGCAGCGGGGCAAGCGCCGCATCCACGGCAAGCCGACCGCCGGCGAGGTCAAGCATTATCGCTGGTGGCTCGAGAAGGAGCTCGAGCTCATCCGGCCGAAGCTCGTCGTGGCGCTCGGCGGCACCGCCGTCCTCGCGATGACCGGCAAGAACATCCCGATCATCCGCGCCCGCGGCCCGGCGCATTTCCCCGACGGCTATGACGGTTACATCACCGTGCACCCGTCCTACCTCTTGCGCCTGCCCGACGAGGACGCGAAGGCGCAGGCCTACCGCGCCTTCGTCGCCGATATGGCGCGCGTGCGCGAAATCGCCGCCGACCACCCGCGCGGACGGGTCGCGGCGGCGTGAGGGCACACTATTCCGGGAGCTGCTATGAGCACCACCGCCAACTATTTCTGTGCGCAGGTGCGAAACTGGATCGAAATACTAGATCTGCGCAGCGCGCTGGAGAAGCTATTGGAAAGCCGCAACTCGAAAGAGGTTGAGGACTACCGCGTTGGGAAGGGTGCCTGGAAAAAGGTTCGGGACGAAGTTGTGCCTGTTTCGGACCACCTGGAATTTTGGAGTCGAACTGAAGGTCAAGTGCGTTTTGCGATGAACGACGAATTTCCTGATTGCACCGTTCGGCTAAACGGCTCAGCGCCGATTGGGCTGGAAGTTACGATTGCACAAGGCAAAGAGGACTTCTTCCTTGCGAAAGAACTTAACAAGGGAAAGATCACTCCCGGTTTCTTAGGTCTACAGGACACTGCGTCTAAAAAGAAATTCCATAACGCGATCGCGAGAGGGCGCGTGATGTACTCGTCTCCACAGGCTCTAATCGCGGTCCGACAATCGATTGCATTGTGTCTTGAAAGGAAAAATAACAGCAAATACGAAGGTCACGATCTGCTTATCAAAGCGCCATTGCCCGCACTCCCAAGAGAGCGATGGGCAGAAATCCAACCCGATCTGATGCAACTGGCGAACCATCTGCCGTTTCGGCAGGTTTATGTCATCGGTGACCGGAGGAAGCCCTATGGGTTCAGATTGAAATGAGAGCGCGGTGAGCGTGAACACCCGAAATCCAAGATGCTCCTTGCATACTGTCCCGGCTTATCGCCTAGGATGCCGACGCGGTGGGCGTCGACTTTGAGTAGTATCACTAAGGGAAGATCATGGCCGAGATTCCTGCACGTCGCGACCCGAACCGCTGCCCGTCTCATCCGGGCGAGCTGCTGCGCGAAGAGGTTATCCCGGCGGTCGCAAGGCCGAAGGCGGAGATCGCACGTCTGCTCGGCATCTCGCGTCAGCACCTCTACGACATCCTCTACGAGAGAAAGCCCGTGTCCCCCGCCGTTGCCGTGCGCCTCGGCAAGCTGTTCGGCGACGGCGCCGGCGTCTGGATCAGGATGCAGGCGGCCCATGATGCGTGGCACGCCGAGCGTGAGATCGACGTGAGCGCCAT
>JAJKJG010000316.1 GCA_021154065.1 Methylobacterium sp. | reverse complement strand
GCGGGCCGGCTTCGACCGGGAGCCCTATGCCCGGCGCCCCCCTCCTCGCTCGGCCTTCGGCCGAGTCGGTCCTCCCCCACAAGGGGGGAGGGGAATTGCGCGCCGGCTTTGTGTGAATCCGCTAGCCCCCTTGCGGGGAGGGGTAGGGGTGGGGGGCGGAGGGTCGAACTCAGACGTCCGGGCATGTGCGAGGCGCCCCTACAATGCCTGGTTTGCCGCCACCCGTGTTCTACGCCTGCGCCCCCCACCCCGCTCTGCCTTTCAGGCCGAGTCGGCCTCCTCGCAAGGGGGAGGGAAGGCGTCGCCGGCGCTGCTTCAGTCCGAGCGGATCATGCTCTAGCGCCGCACCGGCACCCGGCTCGCCTGGCTCAAGGCCACCTGCCAATCCGGACCGCCCTTGAAATAGACGACGACCCAGCGGAACCGGGCCGGCTTGCCGGTCGCCGCATCCTTGATCGCGCTCGCGCCGGTGGCGACCGCGGTCGCGGCGCCGTAGACCTGGATCGCGACGCCGTCCTCGGGCGCCGTCTCGATCGTCTGCTCGCCGGCGAGGAGGAGCGCGATCCGCTCGGGTTTCAGGTCGGCGCGGCCCGAGTCGCGCATGTGCATGAAGTTGTCGGCATAGAGCGCCTCGAGCGCCGCCCTGTCCTTGCCGGCGACGGCGGCCCGTATGCGCTCGCGAAGCGCGAGCACGCCCTCGGCCGCAGCTGCGGCCGCGGAAGCGCCTGCGGCGGTCTGCGCCGAGGCCGGCAGCGGCACGGACGCCGCCGTCAGGAGGCCCACAACGGCGCGGCGGGAGAGCGGCATTCGCGGGCCTCAGTCGGCGAGCGCCGCGAGGATGCGGACCCAGCTCCGTGTCCCCTTGTGGAAGCTCGTGAGGTCGTACTTCTCGTTCGGCGAGTGCACCCGGTCGTCGTCGAGCCCGAAGCCGACGAGAAGCGAGTCGAGGCCGAGCGTGCGCTTGAAGTCGCCGACGATCGGGATCGAGCCGCCGGAGCCGATCGTCACCGCCTCCGTGCTCCACTCCTGCGACAACGCTCCTTCAGCCTTCTTCAGCACCGGCATGTCGTAGGGGAGCTGGATCGCGCGCGAGCCCTTGTGGCGGATGATCTCGACCGAGCAATCGTCGGGGATCCGCGCCCGCACGAACGCTTCGAAGCCCTCGCTGACGTGCTTCGGGTCTTGCTCGCCGACGAGCCGGAACGAGATCTTGGCGCGCGCCTCGCCGGCGATCACGGTCTTCGTGCCCTCGCCGGTGTAGCCCGCGATGATCCCGTTGGCGTCGCAGGTCGGCCGCGACTGGATCTGCTCGATCAGCATGCGGTCGCTCTCGCCGGCTGGAATCTTCAGCCCGACCTGGCCGAGGAAATCCTGCGCCGTGAGGTTGAGCTTCTTCCACCGCTCGAGCACATCCGGCGGCATGTCCTCGACGCCGTCGTAGAAGCCCGGAACCGCGATGCGGCCGTTGTCGTCATGCAGATCGGCGATGATCTTCGCGAGCACGTGGATGGGGTTGCGCGCCGCGCCGCCGAACAAGCCCGAATGCAGGTCGCGATCGGCGCAGCGCACGACGACCTCGAAGTAGGCAAGGCCGCGCAGCGACGCGGTGATCGCCGGCGTTGCTTGGTCCCACATGCCGGTGTCGCAGACGAGGGCGACGTCGGCCTTGAGCTCCTCGCGGTTCGCCGCGACGAAGGCCGGCAGGTTCGGCGAGCCCGATTCCTCCTCGCCCTCGATCATGAGCGTGATGCCGACCGGCAGCTCGCCCGCGACCGCCTTCCAGGCCCGGCAGGCCTCGATGAAAGTCATCACCTGGCCCTTGTCGTCGCAGGCCCCGCGGGCGCTGATGACCTTGCGCCCGTCCTTCAGCGTCGCCATCCGCGGCTCGAACGGCGGCGTCTCCCACAAATCGACGGGGTCGACCGGCTGCACGTCGTAATGTCCGTAGAACAGCACGTGCGGCGCGCCGGGTTTGGGCGCGTGGGCGAGGACGACCGGATGGCCGGGCGTGTCGCGCAAGCTCGCCTCGAAACCCATGGCCTCAAGATCGCCTTTCAGCCATTCGGCGGCGCGGCGGCAATCCTTGGCATAGGCCGGATCGGTCGAGATCGACGGGATGCGCAGCCACGCGAACAGCCGCTGCAGCGAGTTGTCGAGGTCCTTGTCGACATCGGCGAGGACTTGATCGAGCTGGGGCATGGGATGGTCGCTCGGAAAGTGAGGCGCCTTTCCTGCCTGTGAAGCCGCAAAGCCGCAAGCCCCGGCTTGAGCCGATCCCCATAACGTTATACGTTATGATTGTGATCCTGAGCTTCGCCGACCGCGAGACTGAGAGGATATGGGCCGGCCGACGCAGCCGGCGTTTCCCTTCCGATCTCCAGGATGCGGCACTCCGGAAGCTCCGGCTGCTCAACGTCTCGGGTCGGCTGGAGGATTTGAGGATTCCGCCGGGCAACCGGCTCGAGGCCTTGAAAGGGGATCGCAAGGGCCAGCATGCGATCCGCATCAACGATCAGTGGCGCATCTGCTTCCGCTGGGTCGACGGAGGAGCCGAGGATGTCGAGATCGTCGACTACCACTAGCCTTCACAATCCCCATCCCGGGGAGATCCTGCTTCTCGAATTCCTCGCGCCCATGGGCTTGAGCCAATCCGCGCTCGCCCGTGCGGTCGGGGTTCCGCCGCGCCGCGTGAACGAGATCGTGCTCGGCAAGCGCGCCGTGACCGCCGATACCGACCTGAGGCTGACGCGCTATTTCGGGCTTTCGGAGGGGTTCTTTCTGCGTCTCCAAGCCGATTACGATCTCATGGCCCGCCGCCGGGAGATCGCAGAGGAGTTGCGGACCATCGTCCCGCGAGCCGCTTGAGCGGCGATCAACGCCGCCGCTTCGATCCACCGCCGCCCTGGATCAAATCGGACATGTCGCCCATGAAACCGCCGGAGCCGCCCTGACCGCCGCTGTCGAGATCGGCGGCGCGAGAGGCGCGCCGGCGTCCGCCGCCGCCGCCACCGCCGGCGGCGCTGCCGAGGATGCCGCCGAGCACGTTGCGCAGCACGGCCCGCGTGATCTGCGTGCCGACCGAGCGCGCCGCCGACGTCGCCATCGAGCGGATGATGGCCTCGGTCGCCGACATGCGCTGCGAGCCTTTCGCGGCGCCCTTGCCGGGCTGCTGCGCCTGCGGCTGCGACCCGCCGCCGAGCGCGTCGGTGATCTTGCCGAGGATGCCGCCGAGGCCGCCGGAGGTCGAGGCTTCCTGCGCCGGCTGCTCGGCCATCTGCTTGCGCTTCGCCAGCATCTCGTAGGCACTCTCCGAATCGACTGCGGCTTCGTATTTGCCGCGCAGCGCGCTTGACTGGACGATGGCCTTGCGCTCAGCGTCGGTGACCGGCCCGACGCGCGCCGTCGGCGGCGCGATCAGCGTGCGCTCGACGATTGAGGGCGTGCCGCGCTCCTCGAGCGTCGACACGAGGGCCTCCCCGACCGCGAGCTCCATGACCAACTTAGCGGTGTCGTAGGCGGGGTTCTGCCGGAAGGTCTCGGCCGCGGCCCGCACCGCCTTCTGGTCGCGCGGCGTGAAGGCGCGAAGCGCGTGCTGGGCGCGGTTGCCGAGCTGCGCCAGCACGGTCTGCGGCACGTCGAGCGGGTTCTGGGTCACGAAATAGACCCCGACGCCCTTCGAGCGGATGAGCCGCACCACCTGCTCGACGGCGTCGAGGAGCGGCTTCGGCGCGTCGTTGAAGAGAAGATGCGCCTCGTCGAAGAAGAACACGAGCTTCGGCTTATCGAGGTCGCCGACTTCGGGCAGCGCCTCGAAGAGCTCCGACAGCATCCACAACAGGAAGGACGCGTAAAGCCGCGGCTTCGTCATCAGCTTGTCGGCGGCCAGGATGTTGATGATGCCGCGGCCGTCGCGGTCGGTCTTCATGAAGTCCTGCAGGTTCAGCGCCGGCTCGCCGAAGAACTTGTCGGCGCCCTGGTTCTCGAGCATGAGGAGCTGGCGCTGCACTGACGCCACCGAGGCCTTGGCGACGTTGCCGTATTTGGCGCTGACGGTGTCGGCGTTCTCGACGACGAAGTTGAGCAGCGCGCGCAGGTCCTTGAGGTCGAGCACCGGCAGGTTGGCGTCGTCGGCCACCCGGAAGGCGATGTTGAGCACGCCTTCCTGCACGTCGTTGAGCTCGAGAAGGCGGGCGAGCAGCAGCGGCCCCATCTCGCTGACGGTGGCGCGGATCGGATGGCCCTGCTCGCCGAACAGGTCCCAGAACGTCACGGGAAAGCGGTCCGGCGTGTATTCGATGCCGATCTCCTGCGCCCGCTTGACGAAGGGCGGCTTGCCGTCGCCCGGCTGCGCGACGCCCGACAGGTCGCCCTTGATGTCGGCGGCAAAGACCGGAACGCCCGCGTTCGAGAATCCCTCGGCCAACACCTGCAGGGTGACGGTTTTGCCGGTGCCGGTCGCGCCGGTGACGAGGCCGTGGCGATTGGCGAGCTTTAGCGTCAGGTACTCGAGCTTGGTGCTCTTGCCGATCAGGATTTTGCCGTCGTCCGCCATGGTCGCTCCCATCAATTCCGGGGAGTTGTAGGCGTTCGCGATTGTCATGGCCACCACTTCACCGTCATCCCGGCCGACGCCCTCGGGTCCTGCCTTCGGCAGGCCCAAGGACAGGCTCCGCGAAGAGCCGGGGCCCAATCACCCGCCGTGTCCCATGGGTCCCGGATCGCGGCTGCGCCGCGTCCGGGATGATCCATCGCAATGATCAGCTTGATTTCCTCGCCGCTCCGTCCGAAACACCCGCCAGCCTCACTGGAGACCGCCATGGAAGAGCTTCTTGCCCGCGTCACGCAGAAGACCGGCCTCGATGCCGCGACCGCGACGAAAGCGATCGGCATCATCCTCGCCTTCCTGCGCAAGGAAGGCCCGCCGAACGAGGTCAATCAGCTTCTTGCCGCGATGCCGGGTTCCGAGGAGGTGATCGCGCAGGCGGGCGACGGCGGGCCGGGCGGGCTCGTCGGCAGCCTCATGGGCATGGGCGGCGGCGTCATGGCGCTCGGCGGCGAGCTCATGGGGGCCGGCGTCTCCATGGGCCAGATGCAGCCGC
>JAJKJG010000315.1 GCA_021154065.1 Methylobacterium sp. | reverse complement strand
TAAGTTCTTAGCGGACAGTACGGGGAGGGTTCGATGCAAAAACACGCGGCGTCCGCTCCGATGCCTGCCGACGTAAGAGCCCGGCCGAAAAGGACGTGAGCAATTTCAGTAGGTTGAGCCTCACTCCTTTGGCTCAGGAAACTGAGACCTGGTAAGCTCCGGAGCATACGTCTCTCACGGTGCGCTGACGCTAATCGACCCGGTATCCGAGCGCTACCGCGAAGGAGAAGCGTGACCTCTTGTTATCGCTTATTTCCTTTTCGGCCGGGCTCTCAGGCGCCGAGGCGGGCGAGCGCGCCGAATCATGACGGGCTTGCAGGCGACGCAGCCCATCCAGCGGCAAAGCTGTTATGATGTGGCTCCTCGGCGCTCCGCGGGCGCGCATTCGGCCCGCCGCGGGCCTCCGCTCGCGCGAACTTTACGCTTCAACCCGATGAAACACATGCTGTCATGCGCATCGTGAAAGGATTGCTTGCCGCAGCCGTCTTCTTCGGCCTGGCCTTCGCCGCGCCGGCCGTCCCGGCCGAGAGCGTCGCCGTGGCGGTCGTGAACGCGAGCGAGCCGGCGCTGTGCGCCGAAAAGGACAACGTCACCCTGACCCTCGCGTCCGCCGCCGTCCGACGCTTCCGCATCGAAGCCGCTCACCCGGCCTATATCGGCGGGCTTGACGCCGACCGGCGCGGCCCGGATTGGACCGATTGCCACGACATCTCGGCCGAAACCTCCTCCACGCCTCCCCTGCGCCGGGTCGTTGTGTACGAGAATGCGGAGATTCGGCTTATCGGCTACGGCTACGCCCAGTTCTGGCGGCGGGCCGACGTGCCGGTCCGGGCGGATGGGCGGATCGAGCACGGCCTCAACCTCGTGCAGCTCTGGGTGCGGCGCGACGGACGCGCCGAGGAGGTGCTCGTGATCTACCCGGCCGACGGCTATTGGCGCATCCGTCCCCTGCCGCCGGCCCACCTCGGCGCGAGCGCCTACGGTTCGTCGTTCCTGATCGGACCGGTGGAGACCGAGCGCCGGCCCTTCGTCGGCCTGAAAGACATCGCCTTCGATCCCCCGACGATGACGTTCACGCTCAGCTTCGCGCGCGGGGGCGCCGCGACGGTGCGGCTGGACGCGCTCGACCGCGACCGGCTCGCCCTGGACGCGGCCTTCGACCCGCCCGTGTCCGGCGCGCCCTTCGCCGCGCTGCGCTCCATGTACGTGAGCGAGGGCAACGCCGACGTGGCGCGGGTCGGGGTGCGCGAGCCCGAAGCGGACGGCTGGCGCGAGGAGCCGATCATGCGCTTCAGGCAGGCGGCGGCGACGGACGTGTGGGCGGGCCGCCCCACGCCGTCGCGCCACAACGCCAGCGCGCCCGATTTGGTGTTCCATCGCTTCGAGGCCGCGCCCGCGGACCGCTGAACGATGGTTTGGGCCTCACGCCTCAGGGGCGCGGAGCAGGGCTTCCGCAGCGCGGCGCGCTTGGTCGGGGAGGGGCGCCGGACGGCGTGTCGTGCTGTCCATGAGCACGCAGACGGCTTCGGACGTGGCGGCCAACTGGCCGCCGGACAAGATCATCTGCGCGACGGCGAGCGAAGACCGGCCGATCCGGGTGATCCAGGTGCCGGTCCGCGCCGCGCCCGGGTAATGCAGTTCGGCCCGGAAATCGATCGCAAGCCGCGCGATCACGAAGAAGACGCCCGCCGGCAGCGTCGGATTGATCCGTGACGCGAGCAGGTGAACCCGACCGCTCTCGCACAGCACCGAAAAGGTCGTGTTGTTGATGTGGCCGAGGGCGTCCGTGTCGGCGAAGCGCAGGATGTCCTCGGTCCAGAGGACGCGCGGATCGCTCAAGGCGGCATCGATATCGTTCGGCACGATCAAAGCCTCGCTCGCGCCCAAGCGGCGCTCCGGCGTCCTCCTGACGCTTCGGGGCGAGTCCCGCAAGGGGCGGGCCTGCGGAACGCAGGCCGCACCGACGCATTGACGGGTTGACGCCTCGGAAGGAGGGCGCATCGGGTTGGGTCAAGGATTGAACTGATGGTGGCTGCGTCGGACTCCGTCGCGCAAGAGTCAGGCGCGGCGGACGGCGTGGAGCCGACTCCGCGCTACATCGGTCGTGCGTTCTTTCGTGTGTCGCGCGGCTTCTGGACCGGACCCACTCGGCGTAACGCGTGGGCTTTGACGGCCGGCGTCCTCGCCTTTGTCCTCGCGAGCCTCGTCACGGCGCTCGGCGTCAATACCTGGAACAAGTTCTTCTTCGACGCGCTGGAGAAGAAGGACGTCCATACGGTCCTGCTCGGCGTCGCCGCCATTCTGGCGCTGGCGCTGGCGTCCGCGGCCGTTGCGGTCGGCCTCGTCCACATGCGCATGCGCCTGCAGCTGCGCTGGCGGCAGTGGCTCACCCGTTACCTCATCGACCGCTGGCTGACCGACCGGCGGTTCTACCAGCTCAACATCGTGGCCGGAGAGGGCAGCAATCCGGAGTTCCGCATCGCCGACGACGCCCGACTGGCGATCGAGCCGCTGGTCGATTTCGTCATCGGGCTCACCAACGCGATCCTGGCGGCGGTCACCTTCATCGGCGTGCTCTGGGTCGTAGGCGGCTCGCTCGACCTGCGCCCCTTCGGCGTGCCTTTCGTGCTGCCCGGCTACATGGTGGTCGCGGTCATCCTCTACGCCGCGCTCACCTCGACCGGGATCGTGCTCGTCGGCCGCCCGCTCATCCGGTACGTGGAGACCAAGAACACCGGCGAGGCCAAGCTTCGCTACGAGCTGACGCGCGTGCGCGAAAGCGCCGAGAACATCGCCCTGATCGGGGGCGACGACGACGAGTGCGCCCGTCTCGACGGAACGTTCCGCAGCCTCGCCGGGCGCTGGGTCAAGGTCATCGTGCAGCAGGCCCGAATGACCTGGATCAGCAACGGCAACGCGGTGCTCTCGCCCGTGGTGCCGCTCCTCCTCGGCGCTCCAAAGTACCTGTCGGGCGAGATGAGCCTCGGCTCGCTCATGCAGGCCGCGGCCGCCTTCGCGCAGGTCCAGATGGCGCTCAACTGGCTCGTCGACAACGCCATCCGGCTCGCCGAGTGGTTCGCCTCGGCCCAGCGCGTGGTCGAACTGGTCGACGCCGTGGACGAACTGGAGGACACGATCGGCCGCTACGGCACCGACGAGACAGTGGTGCTGGGCAAGAGCCCCGACGACGCGATCCACATCGAGCACCTGTCGATCAAGCAGCAGAACGGGAGCCTGATGATCGACGGCGCCGACGCCGTCATCGGCCAGGGCGAGAAGGTGCTGGTCAAGGGCGAGTCCGGAACCGGCAAGAGCACGCTCATCCGCACGATGGCGGGTCTCTGGCCATGGGGATCGGGCAAGATCCTGCGGCCCGAGAAGGCCGCGATCGCCTTCATGCCGCAGCGGCCCTACATGCCGCTCGGGACGCTGCGTCACGCGCTCCTCTATCCGGCCGCCGATCTGGAGGTCGCCGACGAGACGCTCCGCGACGCGCTCCGGCGGTGCGGCCTCACGCATCTCCTCGATCGGCTGGACGAGGAGGACCAATGGGACGCGATCCTCTCCGGCGGCGAGAAGCAGCGGCTCGCCTTCGCCCGGCTCCTCGTCAATCCGCCCGACATCGTCATCATGGACGAGTCCACCTCGGCGCTCGACGAGGTGAGCCAGGCGCGCATGATGGAGTTCCTGCGCGCCGACCTCGCCCACGCCACCGTCGTGAGCGTCAGCCACCACCCTGGGCTCGAGGAATATTTCGACCGCGAAATTCACCTTATCCGCAAAGAGGAAGGCCACGCCACCACCCGCGACCGGCGCTACCCGCCCCTGCACCATCTCTGGCACCGCCTCACGCGGCCCGGATCGCGCGTGGCGTAAGCGAAGCGCTCCGGGGTCGCTTAAATCGGGGGCATAGGTCGGCGGGATCAGCCGAACAGGCGCGCGAGCGCGTAGAACATGGCGCCGATCAGCGCGGCCGCGGGGATCGTGACGACCCAGGCGACGACGATGTTGCTCGCCACGTTCCAGCGCACCGCCGACACCCGGCGGGCGGCTCCGACGCCGACGATCGCGCCCGTAATGGTGTGCGTCGTCGAGACCGGAATGCCGAGCCACGTGGCGCCGAACAGGGTGAGCGCCCCGCCCGTCTCCGCGCAGAACCCCTGCATGGGCGTCAGCCGCGTGATCTTCGATCCCATCGTATGCACGATGCGCCAGCCGCCGAACAAGGTGCCGAGCCCCATGGCGGCCTGGCACGTGATGACGACCCAGAACGGCACGTAGAATTGCTCGCCCAGATGGCCCTGCGAGAACAAAAGGACGGCGATGATGCCCATCGTCTTCTGGGCGTCGTTGCCGCCGTGCCCCAAAGAGTAGAGGGACGCCGAAGCGAATTGGAGAATGCGAAAGCTCCGGTCGACCGCGAAGGGCGAGAACCCCCGCGCGAGCCAGGAGGTGATCAGGACGAGGAGCAGCGCGAGGGCGAAGCCGATCAGCGGGGACAGAACAATGGCCAGCAGCGTCGGCCCAAGGCCGCTCCAGACCACGGCGCCGATGCCGGCCTTCGCGATCCCGGCTCCCAAGAGCCCGCCGATCAGGGCATGGGAGCTGCTCGACGGGATGCCGCCGAGCCATGTGACCACGTTCCAGATGATCGCGCCCATCAGGGCGCCGAACACGACCTGAGCGTTGACCACGTCGGCCGCCACGATCCCCTTGCCGACGGTCTGGGCGACGTGCAGGCCGAAAAACAGGAACGCGATGAAGTTGAAGAAGGCCGCCCAGGCGACCGCGTATTGCGGCCGCAGGACGCGGGTCGAAACGATGGTGGCGATCGAGTTCGCGGCGTCGTGAAGGCCGTTCAGGAAGTCGAACAGCAGCGCGATGCCGATGAGGCCGGCCAGCAGCGGCAGGCTGAGCGCGACAGCGTCCATGTCCTTGCCCGCCTTCGCCGTCAGACTTGTTCGACCACGATGCCGTTGATTTCGTTCGCCACGTCATCGAACCGATCGACGACCTTTTCCAGGTGGTCGTAGATCTCGTTGCCGATCACGAAGGCCATGGGGTTGGACGCCGCGTGCTTCTGATACAGTTCCTTCAGGCCCGCGTCGTGCAAGTCGTCGGCCTGCCCTTCGATCTTCGAGATCTGCTCGGAGATGGCGGCAAGGCGCCCGGCATGTTTGTTGATGGCGCTCAGAAGCGGAACCGCCTCGCTGACAAGCCGGGCGCATTCGACGACCGAGTCGCCGATCTGGCGCATCTGCGGCTCGAAGGAATGCACATCGAAAAGGGTGATAGCCTTGGCGGTCTTCTGCATCTGGTCGATGGCGTCGTCCATCGCGGTGATCAGGTCGGTGATGTCGCCGCGGTCGAACGGCGTGATGAAGGTGCGCCGGACGGCGATCAGGATCTCGCGCGTCACGCCGTCGGCGTCATGCTCGCGGTCCATGACCGTTTTGCAGTGGAGCGACACGGCCTCGCCGCCTTGCAGCATGGCGCGCAACGCTTCGGCCCCGGCGACGAGAAGCTGTGATTGCTGGGCGAAGAGCGGGAAGAAGCGCTCCTCTTTCGGCATCAAAGCCTGGAACCAAGCCAGCATGTCCGCCTCTCAAGTCAGGAGTGGCCGTCGGCGTTGATAGGAGTCACGCTCAATCTGTAATGAACGATGCGCCGCGGGCTCTGTTCCGCAGCGGAAGCCACGGACGGAGCCTTCCGCAGATCACCGCTTCGCCTCATTCGTCCTCGCCAAACCGGGACGACACGAGATCCGAAACCGCATCGAGGCAGCGTTCAGCGTCCCCCCCGCGAGCGGTCACGGTGATCGTGGTGCCTTGCGCCGCCGCCAAGGTGAGCAGTCCCATGATCGAGCGCCCCCCGACCGTCTCCCCGCATCGGGTGACGGTGACGTCCGACTCGAAGCGTTCGACCGTCTGGACGAATTTGGCCGACGCGCGCGCATGCAGCCCCTTGCGGTTGACGATGAGGAGGTCGCGCGCGCGCGC
>JAJKJG010000314.1 GCA_021154065.1 Methylobacterium sp. | reverse complement strand
GCTCGAGCGCGAGCAGGGCATCCTGCAGAAGGACGTGATCGCGATCGACCTGCGCATGCCGGACCGCGTCGTCGTGCGGCTCACCGAGGACGCCGCCGCGGCGCGCCTCGAAAGCCTCAAGAAGAAGCCGATGCGCGGCAAGGGGGTCGAGACGTGAGCCTCCTGCGCAACGGCCTGACGCCACGCATGAAGCCGCTGTCGTCGCGCAAGAGCGCGACCCTTTCCGTGCTCGACATCGGCACGAGCAAGATCGTCTGCCTCGTCGCCCAGCTCCTGCCGATGGAGAACCGCGACACGCTGCGCGGGCGGACACACCTCGCGCGCATCCTCGGCATCGGCCACCAGCGCTCGCTCGGGCTGAAGGGCGGCGCGGTCGTCGATCTCGAGGCCGCCGAAGGCGCGATCCGCCAGGCCGTCCACGCCGCGGAGCGGATGGCGAAGGTCGAGATCCAGTCGGTGATCGTCAATCTGACCGGCGGACGGCTCGGCTCGCAGCATTTCGAGGGCTCGGTCGGCGTCCGCCATTCGGTCGCTCCGGCCGACGTGCAGCGCGTCCTTGCGGCGGCGAGCGGACACACCTTGCGTCCCGGCCGCGCCGTCCTGCATGCGCTGCCGACCGGCTATACCCTCGATGCCCAGGCCAACATCGTCGAGCCGTGCGGCATGATCGGCGAGCGCCTCGCCGTCGATCTCCACGTCGTCAGCGCCGAGGCTGCGGCGGCGCGCAACCTCATGCTCGCGGTCGAGCGCTGCCATCTCGGCATCGAGGCGGTGATCGCGACGCCTTACGCCGCCGGCCTTTCGGCGCTCGTCGACGACGAGGCCGAGATGGGGGTCGCCGTCGTCGATATGGGCGGCGGCACGACGAGCGTCGGCGTCTTCGCCGGCGGCCACCTCGTCCACGCCGACGCCATCGCGGTCGGCGGCCACCATGTCACGATGGACATCGCGCGCGGGCTCACGACCCGGGTCGCCGCCGCCGAGCGCCTCAAGACGCTCTACGGCTCCTGCATCGCGACGAGCTCGGACGACCGCGACATGATCGCCGTCCACCAGGTCGACGAGGACGAGCGCGACGTTCCGCACCACCTGCCGAAGTCGCAGCTCGTGCGCATCATCAAGCCGCGCCTCGAGGAGATCCTCGAGCTCGTCCGCGAGCGCCTCAAGAACGCGGGCTTTGCCGCGCAGGCCGGCCGCCGGGTCGTGCTGACCGGGGGCGGCTGCCAGCTCGTCGGGCTTCCCGATCTCGCCAAGAAGGTTCTGCAGGGGCAGATCCGGATCGGCCGGCCGCTCGGCATCAAGGGCATGCCGGAGGCCGCCAAAGGGCCGGCCTTCTCGGCGGCGGTCGGGCTCCTCGTCTATCCGCAGGTCGCGCATGCCGAGCACTTCGAGCCGCGCTCGAGCGGCTTTCGCGAGAGCACCGGGACGGACGGCTACATGCGCAAGGTCGGGCAATGGATTCGCGAGAGCTTTTGAGACGGGTTGCGTTCGGGCGCGGTCGGGCAGCCGGCGCCAGGGTTGAAACAGCCGCGCCGGCCGGGCGCTAGTCGGGGACAGCCGAGAAGAGGGCGAGAAGATCATGACCATCAGCCTGCAAGCCCCGGACATCCGGGAACTCAAGCCGCGCATCACCGTCTTCGGGATCGGCGGCGCCGGCGGCAACGCCGTCAACAACATGATCGAGGCCGGTCTCCTCGGCTGCGAGTTCGTGGTCGCGAACACCGATGCCCAGGCGCTGTCCTCGTCGAAGGCGGCGCGGATCATCCAGATGGGCGTCGGCGTGACGCAAGGTCTCGGCGCCGGCTCGCAGCCGGAAGTCGGGCGCGCCGCCGCCGAGGAGGTGATCGACGAGATCCGCGACCAGCTCTCGGGCGCCCACATGGCCTTCATCACGGCCGGCATGGGCGGCGGCACCGGCACCGGGGCGGCGCCGGTGATCGCGCGCGCGGCGCGCGACATGGGCATCCTCACGGTCGGCGTCGTGACGAAACCTTTCCAGTTCGAGGGCATGCGCCGGGCCCGCGTCGCCGAGGCCGGCGTCAACGAGCTGCAGGAGGCGGTCGACACCCTGATCGTGATCCCGAACCAGAACCTGTTCCGGGTCGCAAACGAGAAGACCACCTTCGCCGACGCCTTCGCGATGGCCGACCAGGTGCTCTATTCGGGCGTCGCCTGCATCACCGACCTCATGGTCAAGGAGGGCCTCATCAACCTCGACTTCGCCGACGTGCGCTCGATCATGCGCGGCATGGGCAAGGCGATGATGGGCACCGGCGAAGCATCGGGCGAGAAGCGCGCCAACCGCGCGGCCGAGGCGGCGATCGCGAACCCCCTCCTCGACGACGTGTCGATGAAGGGCGCGCGCGGGCTCCTGATCTCGATCACCGGCGGGCGCGACCTGACGCTGTACGAGCTCGACGAGGCTGCGACGCGCATCCGCGAGGAGGTCGACCAGGACGCAAACATCATCCTCGGCGCGACCTTCGACGAGAACCTCGAGGGCATCATCCGCGTGTCCGTCGTCGCGACCGGCATCGACCAGGCGCTGATCACCGCCGCCCCCGAGCTGACCGCGACCGAGCAGAAGATCGCCGAGGTCGCCGAGCGTCTGCGCGCTGAGGCACGCGCCCGCGTCGCGCAGCTCGCGCCGGCGCGCGCCGCGGAGCCGGCGCCAGTGCGAGGCGAATCCGCCCCGGCCAGGGCCGTGCCGGTCCGCATCGAGGCGCCGCGCGCCGAGGCGGCGCAGCCGGTCGTGCGCGACGACGTCGTGCTGACCCCGGCGCAGCCGAAATACGCCACGGCTTTCGAGCCGGAGGCGATGCCGCAGGCCGCCGCCGAGACGGCGCCGGCCTCGGGCGAGCCGTTCATCCCGCCGCAGGCCGAGCGTGTCGTTCGCGCCCCGCGCATGCCGCGGATCGACGAGCTGCCGCCGCACATGCACGGCCAGATCCGCGCCAGCCGCGGCGATGCCGAACCCGCCGCCGCCGCGCCCGAGCAGAAGCGGATGACGCTGCTGCAGCGCCTCGCGACGGTCGGCTTCGGCGGCCGCAAGGAAGAGACCGCGGCGCCCGCGGCCCCGGCCGAGGTGCCGCCTTTAGCCGTCGCGCCGTCAGCGCCCGAACCGGTCCAGCGCCAGCCCTCGCCGGCGCATGCCGAATATGCGAAACGGCCGGCGCCGCAAGGCTATCGTCCGGCGCAAGGGTCGCTCGACGCGCAGGGGCGGGTGACGCCGCCGCAGCGTTCGATCGAAGACGAGCAGCTCGAGATCCCGGCGTTCCTGCGGCGCCAGGCGAACTAGCCCGACAAGAAAATATCCACAACGCGGCAATCCCCGGACGCACCCCGTCCGGGGATTTTGCTTGTTAAGAAAACCTAAATCTCTCAAAGGCTTAGTGGCTCGCCGCGCGCCGTTGCGATTTGTAACAGAGCGTAAGAAAGCGTGATTTGGCGACGCCCGTGGTCACGACTATGGTGCTGCCAAGTCAAAAAGAGGGCGGACTGCTTCGAGCGAGGCAGCCACCGTTCAAGGGGCTCAAACAGCGGGACCTGAACTTTCTCGACGCTGACGATAAGTCACGTGAACGGAAGCTCGCCCGAGGTTCAAAGAATGCGACAAAACCAACAGACGACGCTCCGCGCTCCTGTAACCTTGTCGGGCTGCGGCGTTCATTCGGGCGACGACGTCCGATTGGTTCTCCACCCCGCCGAATCGAACCACGGCATCGTCTTTCTTCGAACCGGACTTCCCGGCGGCCGTGACCGCCTCATCGACGCCCGCCATGTCGCCGTCTCGGCCACCGAGCTCTGCACCGTCATCGGCGAACGCGAATCCGGAGCGGTCGCCACCATCGAGCACCTGATGTCGGCCCTCTACGGCGCCGGCGTCGACAACGTCCTCGTCGAGATCGACGGCGTCGAAGTTCCGATCCTCGACGGCAGCGCCGCCCCCTTCGTCGACGCGATCGACCAGGTCGGGGTCGTCCTCTGCAACGCGCCGCGGCGCTATCTCAAGGTCATGAAACCGGTCCGCGCGACGCAAGGCAAGGCCTTCGCGGAGCTGCGCCCCGACGACGCCTTCCGGCTCGATGTCGAGATCGATTTCGGCGACGACATCATCGGCCGGCAGCGGCGCGCGCTGACGATGACGAGCCAGGCCTACCGCCGCGAGGTCTCGCGGGCCCGCACCTTCGGCTTCATGCGCGACGTCGAGCGCCTCTGGAAGGCCGGCTTCGCGCTCGGCGCCTCGCTCGAGAACACCGTCGCGGTCGGCGACGACGGCGTCGTCAACCCGGAAGGCCTGCGCTATCCGGACGAGTTCGTCCGCCACAAGATGCTCGACGCCATCGGCGATCTGGCGCTTGCCGGCTCGCCGCTGCTTGGCGCCTACCGCTCCTTCTGCGGCGGCCATCGCCTCAACTTCGCGGTGCTCGAGGCCCTGTTCTCCGACCGCTCGAACTATTCCGTCGTCGAGGGCGGCACCCGCCGCGAGACCGGCTATGCCGAGATTGGCAACGGCATCGCGGTTCCGGCTTTCGCGGCCGATACGCACTGAAGCTTCGGTTCTTCGCCGCTTTCGGGCCTCGGGCTCGCCAGGACGCCGCGCCTGCCCGATTTTCGCCTTGCGGCTGTCGCACCATCGGCCGCGATGGGGTTGGCGCGAAGCGCGCCCTTGAGATAAAGAGCCCGTGGGGAATCCGCCAGCGTGCGGATGTGGTGGAGAGGACCTGAGGATATGGCCTTCGCGAAAGCGTTCGGAGGCGCGCGCGGCGCGGCTCGCGCGATGGTGTTGATCGCCTGCGGCGGCGGGCTCGCCGGCTGCGACACGCTGGCCTCGATCAATCCGTTCGACCGCACCGAGAAATACAAGATGGAGATCGTGCCGGAGGTCCCGGCCGAGCAGATCTACAACCAGGGCCTCGCCCGTCTCGAAGGGCGCGATTTCGAGGGCGCGGCGAAGAAGTTCGCCGATCTCGACAAGCAGTACCCCTATTCGGAATGGTCGCGCAAAGCGCTGATCATGACCGCCTATTCGCATTTCGAGGGCGGCACCTATCCGGAGGCGATCACGACCTCGAAGCGCTACCTGCAGCTCCATCCGGCGAGCAAGGACGCGGCCTACGCCCAGTACCTGATGGCCTCCTCCTATTACAACCAGATCCCCGACGTGACGCGCGATCAGGAGCAGACCGAGCGCGCCGTCGTCGCCTTGCAGGAGCTGATCGACCGCTATCCGAAATCCGAATACGTGGCGGACGCGCGCTACAAGATCCAGGTCACCAAGGACCAGCTCGCCGGCAAGGAGATGGAGGTCGGGCGCTACTACCTCCAGCGCCGCAACTACACCGCCGCGATCAACCGCTTCCGCGAGGTCGTCGGCAAGTACCAGACCACCCGTCACGTCGAGGAGGCGCTGATGCGCCTGTCCGAGGCCTACATGGCGCTCGGCATCGTCAACGAGGCGCAGACGGCCGCCGCCGTGCTCGGGCACAATTTCCCCGGCAGCCAGTGGTACAAGGACTCCTACACGCTGCTGCGCTCCGGCGGCCTCGAGCCGCGCGAGGACGCCGGCAGCTGGATCAGCCGCGCCTTCAAGGGCGTGACCCGCACGGTGGGACTCGGCGGCTAGCCCGACGCGGATGCTCGCGAAGCTCGCGATCCGCGACATCGTCCTGATCGACCGGATCGAGCTCGACTTCGACAAGGGCCTCTCGGTCCTGACCGGCGAGACCGGCGCCGGCAAATCGATCCTCCTCGACGCCTTTGCGCTGGCGCTCGGCGCCCGCGGCGACGGCGGGCTCGTGCGCCACGGCGAGACGCAGGGGCAGGTCACCGCCGTCTTCGATCTCGCCCCCGACCATGCGGCGCGCCGCATCGCCGAGGGCGCCGAGATCGACACCGACGGCGATCTCATCCTGCGCCGGGTGCAATTCGCGGACGGCCGCACCCGCGCCTTCGTCAACGACCAGCCGGTGAGCGTGCAGGTGCTGCGCGCCATCGGCGCCACGCTCGTCGAGATTCACGGCCAGCATGACGAGCGCGCGCTCATCGATCCGGCGACGCACCGCGCGATCCTCGACGCCGCCGGCGGCCTGCAGGCCGAGGCGCGCGCGGTCG
>JAJKJG010000313.1 GCA_021154065.1 Methylobacterium sp. | reverse complement strand
CGTGATAGTGCCGTCGGCGATGAGGCGGCGGCAATCCTCGATGGTCATCTCCGGGATCAGGTTCCTGTTCTTGTCGAGGACGCCGGGCACGTCCGTCAGGAGAAGCAGGCGCTTCGCCCGCATCGCCCCCGCGATGGCGCCGGCGAACGTGTCGGCGTTGACGTTGTAGGCCTGTCCGTTGTCGCCCATCGCCACGGGGGCGAGGACCGGGATCAGCTCCGCCTTCAGCACGGCGTCGAGGATGGAGCGGTCGACGCGCTCGGGCTCGCCCACGTAGCCGAGGTCGACCACCTTCTCGATGTCGGAATCGGGATCGACCACGGTGCGGGTGGCCTTTTTCGCCACGACCATGTTGCCGTCCTTGCCGCACAGGCCGATCGCCTTGCCCCCCTCGGCCCCGATCCAGCCGACGATCTGCTTGTTGATGGAGCCCGCCAGCACCATTTCGACCACCTCGACGGTGGCCTCGTCGGTCACGCGCAGGCCCGCCTGGAACTCCGACCGGATGCCGAGTTTCTCCAGCATCCTGCCGATCTGCGGCCCGCCGCCGTGCACCACGATCGGCTTCACGCCCGCCTGTTCGAGCAGCACGATGTCTTCCGCGAAATCCTCCGCGGCGGCGCGGTCGCCCATGGCATGGCCGCCGTATTTGATGACCACGATCTCCTCGTCGTAGCGCTGCATGTGGGGCAGGGCCTGGACGAGGATTTCGGCGCGCACGTGCACGTTGGGTAGGGAATCGGGCATGGCGATCTCTCGAACGGGGTCGGCCGGGGGTTCTAACGCATTTTTAGGCGAAGGCGATCCCCGCATGAGGCACGGCCAATGAAGCGCTACGAACTAATTCCCTTCATCATCGCCACGCTGAGCGTCGCGGCGCTGGGCGGCCGTGCTTGTCTTTGAGCGCACGGTCAACCGGGATCATCAGCCGGCCGAGTACTTGAGGGCATGACATCCCCGATCTCGCCCGAACGTCATCCTCGCATGAGCAGGAGCGGAACGCCGATGGCGAGGAGCGCACCGAGGAACAAAAGGCCGTAAAGGGTGGCGAGCTTCCAGAACTCCCCCGTCGGCAGATAACCGCTCTCGTAATAGACGGGCGCCGGCCCGGTCGCATAGGGCGTGATGACCCCCATGATGCCGTGCGTGACCGCGAGCGCCGTCGCCAGCGTCGCGACCGGCAGACCTGGAATGCCCATGCCGACGGCCAGCATCACGGGCAGCATGGCGGTGGTGTGGGCCGTGATGCTCGCGAACATGTAATGCGAGAAAAAGTAGATCGAGACGAGCGCCAGGAGCGAAAGCGTCGGCGACAGCCCGCCCATATGCGTGGCGACGGCGTCGGCGAACCACTTGATGAACCCCGTCCGGCTGAGGCCGCTGGCCAGCGTCACCAGGAGCGCGAGCAGAGACAGCGTCGTCCAGGCCGCCTTGTTGGCCGCCATGTCCTCCCAGGCCACGACGCGCGTGGCCAACATCAGCGCCAGGACGATGAGCGCCGCCGTGGTCGCCTCGACGTAGTGGCCGCCGAAAATCCACATCAGGACCGCGAGCGCGACCAAAAAGGCCAGGATCATCTCGCGCCGCGAGAGCGGCCCCATGCGCTCAAGCTCGCC
This sequence comes from Methylobacterium sp., assembly GCA_021154065.1. The sequence goes on along the minus strand of JAJKJG010000313.1, from coordinate 3,777 downwards.
CGCGGCCCAGGCCGGCACCTCCGCGCCGTGCTTAATGCGCGGCGGGTAGACGACGTAGGTCAGCGCCGGAAGAACGAGCAGCAGAGGCAGAGCGAAGGGCGCGGCGGCGAAAAACCACTCCGCCCAGGTGATGTCAACGTTGGCGATCTTGCGAATGAACTCGACCGCGAGCAGGTTGGGGGCGAGCGCCGTCAGGAACAGCGAACTCGTGATGCAGCCGGCCGCGAAGGTCGTCCACATGATGTAGCTCCCGACGTCCAGCGCCGAAGGATCGTTCGGCAAGGAGCCGTAGAGCGGGGGCAGGTTGCGCACGACCGGAAAGATCGTGCCGGCGCTGCGCGCCGTGTTCGAGGGCGTGAACGGGGCCAGGATGGCGTCGGTGAGCGTGACGGCGTAGCCGAGCCGGAGCGTGCTGCGCCCAAGCGAACGCACGAGGAGGAGCGCGACGCGCCGCCCGAGCCCGGTCTTCTCGTAGCCGAGCCCGAACATGAAGGCGGTGAACACCAGCCACACGGTCGGGTTCGCGAAGCCGGAAAGCGCCCAGCGCAGGGAGTCGTCCGCGGCCTTGAAGCCGGGCTTGGCCATCTCGGCCGGGCTGAACAGCACCCAAGGAGCGAGCACCGTCACCAGCACGACGCCGATCAGCGCCACCGCCGGGCCGGGCAGCGGCTCGACCACGAGGCCGGCGATCACGGCGGAAAAGATGGCGAAGTAATACCACGCGTGCGGAGCGAGCCCGGCCGGCGCCGGAATGAGAGCGATCGCGACCGCCACAGCCACAGGCAGGAGGATGCGCCAAAGGCCCGGCTTGCGCACCTTGGCCGCGGCATGGCCGTGTCCGGCCGCTTGGACCTGTCCCGCGCTCATCGAGCCGCCTCCTCGTTCCCCGCGGCGCGCTTCGGGCCGCGTTCATGCTGCAGCATGGCGCGATGAGCTTAGAGCCGTTTCCCCTTGCGTGGAAACGGCTCTTTTCGTGTTTTGCCGCGGGTTCGACGGCGAGCCGGGTCCACTTCGCCGAAAACGCTCTCGGTCAAGAGAACGGGGAGCAGGAGGGGCGATCCAGAACTTTGCCAGCGTCGCGGCCGATGCCCCACGCCCAGGGCGAAGCCGAGCGGAGCCGGTCTATGCGGCGGCCGACTGCGGCCGTTCGGGGGCCGCGCGGTCGAAGGCGAGCGTCACGCGGGTGCCCCGATGGGCGTCGTCGTAACCCCATTCGGCATTGAGTTTCGAGGCCATGGCGCGCACGATCGCCTGACCGAGGCCCTTGGGGGGCTTGCCGTTCATGCTCCGGCCGACGCCGTCGTCCTCGACGCTGAGGCGTGCGCGAGCATCGCCCTCGGCGTGCAGCTTGACCCGGATCGGGCCCTGGCCGTCCGGATAAGCGTATTTAAGCGCATTGAGCACCAATTCGGTCACGATCACGCCGACGGCGACGGCGCGGTCCGGATCGACTTCGACCGATTCGGCGTCGAGGGAGAGCGACGCCGCATCGCCGCCATCGGCGGATTGCCGCAAATCCTCGGCCAGCGCGTCAAGATACTGGTCGAGCGCCACCGACTGAACGTCGTCGGACGTGTACAAGCGGCGGTGCACCTGGGCGACCGCCATCACGCGCTTGTTCGCGGCCTGAAGTTCGGTCTTGACCTCGGCGGTCTGAGCCGCGGAGGCTTGCAGGTGCAGCAGCGCGGCGATGATCTGCAAGCTGTTGCCGACCCGGTGATTGACCTCGCGCAGGAGGACCGCACGCTCGGCCGCCAGGGCCTCGAAGCGGTCGCGGGCGGCGCGCACCTCGGCTTGCGCCGCCTCATGAGCCCGGCGCAGCCGGACGGCCGCGACCGCCTGCTCGACCGCAGCCGCCAGCAGGGTAAGGAACTCGCCCTGCACGTCCTTGACCACGTAATCGGCTGCGCCGGCCTTCAGGGCCGCCACGGCAACACGGCCCTCTTGCGTGGCCGTGACGTAGATCACGGGCGGCGGATCGGGCAGCGCCTGGATGGCCGCGAGCGTCTCAAGCCCGTCCTGGCCCGGCATGTAGTGATCGAGCGCGACCGCATCGATTCCGCCCGCCGCGAGGCGCGCCAGCCCGCCCGCGCCGTCCTGTGCGGTCTCGACGGCGTAGCCCCGGCGCTCCAGGTTCTTCTGAACCAAGCGCGCAAGGCCCGCATCGTCGTCAACGTAGAGCAGGCGCAGCGAGGGCGTCGCGATCATGCGGTTTCAGGCACTTGAATCACGGAGAAAAAAAGGCCGAGCTGACGGATGGCGTTGGCGAAACCCTCGTAATTGACGGGTTTCGTGATGTAAACATTGCAGCCGAGGTCATAACAGCGCTGGATCTCGCGCTGATCGTCGGTGGTGGTCAGCACGACCACCGGCGAGCGTTTGAGATGCTCGTTCTCCTTGACGCGCTTGAGGATGTCGATCCCGGTCATGTCCGGCAGGTTGAGGTCGAGCAGGATCAGAAGAGCGCGCCTGGCGCTGACCTCGCCGGAGCCGTCCGGACCGAAGAGATAAGCGAGCGCGCTCGTGCCGTCGGTGAAAGCGACGATCTCGTTGTTGACCCCGGCGCGGCGGATGTTCTTTTCGATCAGGCGCGCGTGGCCGTCGTCGTCTTCGACCATGACGATGGTGACGGGCGTGGTCATGCGGCCTTCCTCTCGCTTTCGGCGGCCCACGCTTTCGGCAGGGCGATGGTGAACGTCGAACCGCAGCCCGGCTCCGATTCAAGCCGGATCGTGCCGCCGAGGCGGCGCACCAGCGCGCGCACATGCGCCAGGCCGATGCCCTCGCCGGGGCGATCCTGGGCGCCGGCGCGGCGGAAGAGCTCGAACACCCGTTCCTGATCCCGCCGCTCGATGCCCCGTCCGTTGTCGCGCACCTCGTAGATGACGCGCGATCCCGCGGCGCGGCCCGTGACCGCGATTCGGCCCGGCTCGCCGGGGCGCAGGTACTTCAAGGCGTTGTCGAGAAGGTTGGAGAAGATTTGCTCCAAGGCAAGGCGATCGCTGGTGAGAGGCGGCAAGTCGCCGATGTCGAAACGAGCGCCCGCCGCCTCAGCCTGATGCGCGAGGCTATGGGCGATGCCGTTGAGGAGCGCCTCCATCTCGACCCGCTCGGGCTTGAACGCGCGGCCCCCCTCGCGTGAAAGCTTCAGGATGGCGTTGATGAGCCGGTCCATCTTGGCGATCGAGGCCTTGATGAAGCCGAGCGCTTCGTCGAATTCCTGGGCCAGCGTTTCGTCATCGCCGGCTTTGCCGTCGGGGGCGGCGGCGCGCAGCTTGCGCAGGCGCGCGATCAAATCGTCGCGCAAGGCCTCCAACTCGCTCGTGAAGCCCATGATGTTGACCAGCGGCGCGCGCAGGTCGTGGCTAACGATGTAGGCGAAGCGCTGGATCTCCTCGTTGGACTCCAGCAACTCGGATTGAGCCCGTTTGCGCTCGGTGATATCGCGCAGGTAAGCCGTGAAATGCGTCTTGTTCTCGACATGCGCGGCCGTGATCGCGAGTTCGACCGGGAGCCGCGAGCCGTCGGCGCGCAGCGCCTCCAGCTCGATGCGCTTGCCCAGCACCGGACCTTCGCCCGTCGCCAGATAGCGCGCGAGCCCTTCGTGGTGCCGCTCGCGGAACTCGGGCGGGATGATCAGCTCGGCCAGCGGCTGGCCGAGCGCCGTCTCGCGCGGGTAGCCGAACGTCCGCTCGGCGGCGGGATTCCACTCGACGATCCGGCTCTCGTCCGTGATGGTGACGACGCAATCGAGCGCCGACTCCAGGATGGCGCCTT
>JAJKJG010000312.1 GCA_021154065.1 Methylobacterium sp. | reverse complement strand
TAGACCATCCGTTCATGGACCGGGCACCACGACGAGCCGTCCGTGACGGCGGCGCAGAACAAGCCCGGCGGATCGAGCAGGTTGCCGATCGGCCAGCGGCATTGGCATTGACCAAGCGCCCAGATCGGCATCGGCCCGCTCGGCTCTGGCGCCCGTGCGACGACGACCGGCTTCGCCTTCCCTGCCACGCCCTCGGCTCCCGTCGGCTTGGACTTCGATGCGGTCCGCGCGATGGCCGGTTTCACCGGCGCAGGAGATCGCGCCGGCGCCGGCGGCTTCGCCATCGCTTTCGGCTGAACCTTGGCCGCCGGGAGGGCCTTGCCCGTGGCTGTGGGCTTTGTCGCGGTGACGCGCGGGCGAGCCTTCGCTTTCGGCTCTTCGGCCTTCTTGAGACCGAGGCGATGGATCTTGCCGAGCACCGATCCGCGGGTGAAACCCTTGCCGAGGGCGTCGGCGATCTCGGTCGCGGTGGCGCCGTGGCGCCACATCGTCTTCACCTTCCGGATCTCCGCGTCCGACCAATCCGCCATACCCGTACTCCTACAACGCTCACAGCCGCCCCGACCGTTCGTTGCGACGGAAAAAGGCAACTTTGTGGATGAGCTTAGTACATCCCGGCGGGAAGGTCACTTGCGGCGGGCGCGCCTCTGCCCGGCGTTGCCGACCCGCCGAGGCAGCATCTGCCGGTTGCGGAAGATCGCAGCCCAGGGGTCTTGAGGCAAATAACCGAGCCTGCCCAATAAGTTGTCCACCCGGTACTGGCTTCCGGCCCGAAGCGAGGGAAGCTCCTCCCAGGTGACCGGCACGGACACCGGCGCTCCGGCGCGAGCTCTGGTCGAATAGGCGGCGATGGCGGTCGCGCCGCGGGTATTTCGCAGATAATCGAGGAAAATCCGCCCGCTCCGGGCGCGCTTTGCCATGTTCGCGGTGTAGCGGTCGGGAAAGTCGCGCGCGAGGGCGGTCGCGAACGCCTCGGCGAAGCTCTTAACCTCGTCCCAGCCGGCCGCCGGCATGAGCGGGACGACGACATGCAGCCCCTTGCCCCCGGTGGTCTTGACGAAGCTTTCAAGACCGAGGGATGCGAGCTTTTCCCGCACCTCGATCGCGCTCGGAACGACCGTCCCGAAAGGCACGCTTTCATCCGGGTCGAGATCGAAGGTGATCCGGTCGGGCTTCTCCGGATCGGCAAGCGTTGCCCCCCAGGGGTGGATCTCGAGCACCCCCGCCTGCACCAGCGAGAGCAGCCCCGACAGATCCGCGATGGCGAGGCCCTCGTCCTCCCCCATCTGGACGCGCCGGACGAGGGTGGTGTCGAGGCCGGCCCAGGCGTGCTTCTGAAAGAAGCACTCCTTGTCATATCCCGCCGGGCAGCGGACGAGCGAGAGCGGCCGCTCGACGATGTGCGGCAGGATCGAGTCGGCGATCTCGGTGTAGAAATCGGCGAGCCCCTGCTTCGTCAGCCCGATATCGTCCCACAGCACGCGGTCCGGATGGGTGAGCGCGAACGCCGGCGCCGCCGCGCGCTTGCGCGGGGCCGGGACGGGAGGCCGGCTCTCGCGCACCACCTCATCCGGGCTCTTGTCGTCGCGCAGGCCCTTGAACGACCCGTGGCGGATAAGGCCGTCGGAGGACCAGCCGCGAAGCTCGACCTCGGCGACGAGCGACGGCTCGACCCAGCGCACGCCGTTCGTCGCGATCCGCGGCAGCTTGTCCGGAAACGGCGAGGCCGGGCGCTTGATCTTGTCGAGCGCGGCCCACAGCTGGCGTGCCGTCGCCTCGGTGTAGCCGGTGCCGACGCGCCCGACATGGACGAGCCTGCCGCCCTCGTTGACGGCGAGCACGAGCGAGCCGATCGCCTTCGACAGGGTCGTCGAGGGCACGAATCCGGCGATGACGAACTCCTGCCGCTCGGTGCATTTCGCCTTGAGCCAATCGCCGCGGCGGCCCGAGTGGTAGGGCAGGTCGCGGCGCTTCGAGACGATGCCCTCGAGCCCGAGCCGGCAGGCGTGCCGGAGCATCGTTGCGCCATCGGTCTCGATATGGTCGCTGAAGCGGATCGCGCCGCCGGCGGGCGCGTCGTCGAGCAGGCCGGCAAGCAGCGTCTTGCGGTCGATCAAGGGCGTGTCGACGAGCTTGTAGCCGCCGAGGTAGAGCAGGTCGAAGGCATAATAGATCATCCGGTCGGAGCGCTCCGATTTGAGCTCCTCCTGCAGGCCGGTGAAGCTCGAGACGCCGCCCGCGCCCTCGACGACGACCTCGCCGTCGATCAGCGCGGCGCCGAGCTTCAGCGCCTTGAGGGCCTCGGCGAGGCGCGCGAACTTGGCCGTCCAGTCGAGCCCTTTGCGGGTCAGGAGCTTGACCTTGCCGCCATCGTCCGCGCCTGCAGGCGATACCCGTCGAACTTGATCTCGTGCACCCATTCGCCGCCGACCGGCGCATGCGTGGCGAGCGTCGCGAGGCACGGCTCGACGAAGGGCGGCAGGATGCCCTTCCTAGCGCCGGGCACGCGGGCGAGGTCCGGCGGCCCGCGCTTGCGCTCGCTTGCGACTCTGGCGCGCTCGGCGTGATCGGCTCGGACTTCGCCGCCGGCCGCAAGCTCGTCGTTCGTCCGCCCGGAGAGCACCGAGGTCGTCTCCTCGGCCGTGATCTCGGGGCTGCCGGGCGGGCGGGCGAACCCGTCGTCCGCCTTGAGCAGGAGCCATTGCTCCTTCTTCTCGCGCGGTTTCGGCCGCGTGCGCACGAGGTGCCATCGCCCTTTCAGGCGCCGGCCGTCGAGGGCGAAGGCGAGATGACCGTTCTTGTAGCCGGCGCGCGGATCGCCTTCCGGCGCCCAGCGGCCCTCGTCCCAGACGATCATCGTGCCGCCGCCATACTCGCCCTGGGGGATAACGCCCTCGAAGGTGAGGTATTCGAGCGGATGATCCTCGGTATGGACCGCAAGGCGCTTCTCGCCGACGGCAAGGCTCGGCCCGCGCGTGACGGCCCAGCTCTTCAGCACCCCGTCGAGCTCGAGCCGCAGATCGTAGTGCAGGCGGCGCGCATCGTGCTTCTGCACGCAGAAGCGATCGCCGGCGGCGGCCTCCGGCCGGCCCTTCGGCTCGGGTGAGCGGGCAAAGTCGCGCTTGCCGCGATAGGCAAGGAGCGATTCCGGCGCCGGACCGGGTCGCGGCTGCTCCTCGGCGAGCGCCTGCGCCGCACCGGCACGCTTTCGCGGCGCTCGCTCGGGAGCTTTCCCCCGGCGCTTTCCGGCGCGCGCTCCCGCCTTCGCCACCGAGCGTTATTCCGGCGCGGCCTCCTCGCCTGCTCGGCGCCGGCCTTGCGAGCGCTGGCCGCCCTTGCGGCCGGCTTCCGAGGCGAGCGCGCGATCTTGTGCGAACGACCGTTTCGCGCTCGGCACGCTGCGCCCGCCAAGGCTCGCAATGCGCTCGCGCTGCTCCTTCGTCATCGAGGCGAAGCCCCGTTTCGATTTCGGCCTGTGTTCCATGGCTCAGCTGGCCTTCTTGAGAGTGCGCTTCTTCGCGGCAACGGCTTTGGCCTTGCCCGCCGGCTTGCGGCGGCTCGCCGATTTCGCCGGCTCGGCGCGCCGGCGCTCATCGCCCCGCTCGGTGCCGATGCTGCGCTTCAACGCGTCCATCAGGTTGATGACGTTCGAGGGCTGCGGCGCCTTCGGCGTCTGGATCGGCTTGCCGGTCTGCTTCGACTTCACGAGCGCAATGACCGCGTTCTCGTAGCGGTCCTCGAACTTCGTCGGGTCGAAATGAGCCTTCTTCTTCTCGACGATGTGGATCGCGAGCTCGCGCATTTCGGCTGGCAGCTTCACGTCCGGAATATCCTCGAAATACGGCTTCTCCTCCCGGACTTCGTAGGGGAAGCGCAGGGTCGTCCCGAGAAGCCCTTTGCCGAGCGGCTCGAGCAGGATCATGTGCTCGCGCCGCGCCATCACGACCCGGGCAAGGCCCGCCATTTCCTTCTCTGTCATCGCGTCGCGGATGACGGCGAACGCCTCCTGCGCGACCTTGTCGTCGGGCGCGATGTAATAGGGCGTGTCGAGGTAGCGCAGATCGACCTCGTCTCGCGGAACGAAGCTCTCGACGTCGATCGTGTGGGTGCTTTCGAGCTGGATCGCCTCGAGCTCCTCGTCCTCGACGACCACGTAGGAGCCTTTGCCCACCTGGTAGCCCTTGACCTGCTCGTCGTCCTCGACGACGTCGCCCGTCGAGGCATCGACGAACTGGCGCTTGACGCGGTTGCCGGTCTCCCGGTTCAGGGTGTTGAAGCGGATGCGCGAGGACGAGCTCGCGGCCGGGTAGAGGGCGACCGCGCAGGAGACGAGGGAGAGCTTGAGGTATCCCTTCCAGTTCGCCCGCACGGCCATGATATGCTCACCCCTTCACGCCGCCCGAGCGGAACGACCGCGGTCGAGCCAAACTCGGCTTTAGGCCGATTCAACGCTGGCCAGGTTTGAGTCGTTCCGGGCCGAGGCTTGGCGCCGCTTTTCGCCCGGCTCCGGTTGCGGGGACGCGAACGGATTCAAGCTGTTGCGGCGAGACGCTACGCGCCGCCGTCAAGACGCGGCGCGCTTGCGCGTCGCGAGATCGACCGCCGCGTCCCGCGCCTCCGGCCGCAGCTCGGGGCGGCCGACGCTCACATAGGTGAATCCGTGCTCGGCGAGATCGTCGGCCCGGTAGATGTTGCGCAAGTCGACGAGGATCGGCTGCTTGAGCGCGTCCCGGATGCGCTCGAGGTCGAGGGCCCGGAACGCGTCCCATTCGGTGACGATGACGAGGGCGTCGGCACCCTCGGCGCAGGCGTAGGGGTCCTCGGCGTACTCGACGCCGTCGAGCACGTGCCGCGCCTGCTCCATGCCTTCGGGATCGTAGGCCCTGACGCTCGCGCCGCCGTCGATGAGGCCGGCGATGATCGACAGGGACGGGGCCTCGCGCATGTCGTCGGTGTTCGGCTTGAAGGTGAGCCCGAGGACCGCGATGATCTTGCCGCGCACGCTGCCGTCGCAGGCGTGGATGATCTTGCGTGCCATGGCGCGCTTGCGCTGGTCGTTCACGGCCGCGACCGTCTCGATGATGCGGATCGGCGCGTCGTAATCCTGCGCTGTCTTAATCAGCGCCAGCGTGTCCTTCGGGAAGCACGAGCCGCCATAGCCCGGGCCGGCGTGCAGGAACTTCGACCCGATGCGGTTGTCGAGGCCGATGCCGCGCGCCACCTCCTGCACGTTGGCGCCGACCTTCTCGCAGAGGTCGGCGATCTCGTTGATGAAGGTGACCTTCATCGCCAGGAAGGCGTTCGCGGCGTATTTGGTCAGCTCCGCCGTCCGCCTCGAGGTGAACAGGATCGGCGCATGGTTGAGGTACAGCGGCCGGTACAGCTCCGTCATCACCGTCTTGGTGCGCTCCTCCTCGGCGCCGATGACGATCCGGTCGGGACGCTTGAAGTCCGCGATCGCGGCGCCCTCGCGCAGGAATTCCGGGTTCGACACGACCGCGAACTGAGCCCGCGGCGCCGTCTCGCGGATGATGCGCTCGACCTCGTCGCCGGTGCCGACCGGCACGGTCGATTTCATGACGATGACGGTGTAGCCGTCGAGCACCGGGGCGATCTCCCGCGCCGCCTGGTGCACGAAGGAAAGGTCGGCAAAGCCGTCGCCGCGCCGGGACGGCGTGCCGACCGCGATGAACACCGCGTCGGCTTCGCGCACCGCGTCGCGGAAGTCGCCCGAGAAGGAGAGACGGCCGGCACGAACGTTCTTGGCGACGAGATCCGCAAGCCCCGGCTCGAAGATCGGCATCTTGCCTTGCCGAAGCGCCGCGATCTTGTCGGGGTCCTTGTCGACGCAGGACACGACGTGGCCGAAATCGGCAAAGCAGGCGCCCGAGACGAGCCCGACATAGCCGGCGCCGATGATCGCTACACGCAAGGCGCTTCTCCCAAAGCTCGCCGGCCCGCCGGCGATGCCGGGCGGGCCGCCTCGTCGCCGAGAAGGCGGTGTCGGAGGAGATCGGTATAGCGACGGGCTTGCGCCCGCAACCGCGAAGCTTCCCCTGGGTTACCGGCGAGGGCATCGGCGGCGAGGCTGTAGGAGCCAAGCTGAAAGGCCGCGTAGCAGAGGGCGAGGAAACCGAGAAGCTCGGGGACGACCGCCCGGCCGGTTTCCCGCTCCGCGATCGTGCAGAGGCGCTCGGTCTCGCTCGCGTCGAGTTCGAACTCGGTCGCGGCCCCGGCCAAGTCCCAGGCGGCGTCCTGGCAGCCGACGAGGTCGTGGGCGGCGTGATGGTCGAGCGCATCCGTCTTGACCAGCCGCTCGCCGGCAACGAGCCATTCCCATCGGTGCAGGCGGTTGTCGGTGCGCACCGGCCGGACATGGCGGGCGAGCCGGGGCAGCCGGCTTGTCCAGGCGCCGAGAGCCCGCACGCCTGCGTCCCCGAGCGCGAGTTCGCAGTTGCGGCGAGCCATGGTGGCGAGCTGTTCGAGCGAGGCGCCGGGGCAATCCGCCGGAAACAGCCTCGCGCGCGTCCCGATGTATCGGCCGAGATGCTCGACGAGCCCCG
>JAJKJG010000311.1 GCA_021154065.1 Methylobacterium sp. | reverse complement strand
TCGAGCCCACGGAGAGGAAGTCGGCCGCGCTGGCGATGTCGTCGATCTCGAACAGAAGCGAGGGCACCTCGATCATCGCGCCGAGCTCGACCGATGCCGGCGGCTGGCGGCCATGGCGGGCGAGATAGGCCTGCTCACGCCTGACGACGGCCTTTGCCCGGGCGAACTCGTCGCAGGTCGCGACCATCGGGAACATCACCTTCAGCCGGCGTCCGGCGGCGGCCTTCAAGAGCGCCCGGATCTGGCTCCGCAGCAGGCCGGGGCGGTCGAGCGAAATCCGGATCGCGCGCCAGCCGAGCGCCGGGTTCTGCTCTTCTTCCTTCTGCATGTAGGGCAGGATCTTGTCGCCGCCGATGTCGAGGGTGCGGAACGTGACCGGCTTGTCGCCGGCGGCGGCGAGGACCTCCTGGTAGAACTTCTGCTGCTCGCCGCCGGTCGGCATGCGCTCGGCGATCATGAACTGCAGCTCGGTGCGGAAAAGGCCGATGCCGCGCGCCCCCGTCTCCTCGAGATGGGGGAGGTCGACGAGGAGGCCAGCATTGAGGTTGAGGCCGATCTCGAGCCCATCCTTGGTGCGGGCCGGCAGCTCCCTGAGCTTGCGGTACTGCTCCTGGCGGCGCGCACCGAGGCGCGCCTTTGCGGCGTAGGCGGCCTCGACGTCGGCGCGCGGGCGGATCTGCACGTCGCCGACCCCGCCGTCGATGATGATCGGGTCGCCGGGCTCGACGAGCGCCGTCGCGTTCTCGACCTCGCCGACCGCCGGAATGCCGAGCGCCCGGGCGACGATCGCGATGTGGCTCGCCGGTCCGCCCTCCTCGAGCACGAGGCCGCGCAGATGCGAGCGGTCGTAGTCGAGGAGCGCCGCCGGCCCCATCGAGCGGGCGACGAGGATGGCGTTCTCGGGCAGCTCGCCGCGCGTCGTCACGAAGGCGCGCCCGACGAGGCTGTGGAGGAGGCGGTTTGCGAGATCGTCGAGGTCGTGGAGGCGGTCGCGCAGATAGGGATCGGTCTGGCGCAGCATGCGGGCGCGGCTGTCCGATTGCACGCGCTCGACCGCCGCCTCGGCGGTGAGGCCCGAGAGCACGGCCTCGCGCATGCGCCGAAGCCAGCCCTGGTCGTGGGCGAACATGCGGAAGGTTTCGAGCACGTCGCGATGCTCGCCGTGATGCGCGACGTCGCCGCGCGCGATCAGCTCGTCGATCGAGGCCCTGACCTCGGCGATCGCGGCGTCGAGGCGCCGCAGCTCGGCCTGCGGATCCTCGGCGATGAGGTTCTTCACCACCACCCGGGGCTCGTGCAGGACGACATGCCCGAGCCCGACGCCGTCGGCGAGCGGCATGCCGCGCTGATGCAGCGGACGCCTGAGCGCGGTCGCTTCCTGCGTCGCCAGCGCCTGCAGCTCGCCCGAGGCGAGCATCTCGGCGAGCACCATGGCGGTGGTCTGGAGCGCCTCCATCTCCTCGTCGGTGTAGACCCGGTGTGTCCGATTTTGGACGACGAGGACGCCGAGCGTGTTGCCGGCCCGAAGCAGCGGCACGCCGAGGAAGGCGTGGTAGATCTCCTCGCCGGTCTCGGGCCGGTAGGAGAACGCCGGGTGCGACTGAGCGTCGGAGAGCGCGAGCGGCTCGGCCGTCTCGGCGATGAGGCCGACGAGGCCCTCGCCCGCCTTCATGGTGGTGAGATGGACGGCTTCGCGGTTGAGGCCTTCCGTGGCGTAGAGCTCGAGCGCCCCGTCGGCCCGCATGACGTAGACCGAGCACACCTCGGCGACCATGTTGGCGGCGATCAGGATCACCACCCTGTCGAGGCGCGCCTGCGCGCCGACCGGCTCCGCCATGACCTCGCGGAGGCGGCGCAGCAAGACGCGCGGTCCGCCCGGAGCGGTTGGCATGAGCGTGTGGTCCCGTTCCGCGCCGGCCGGGCCGGCAAGATGCCTCGATGTCGCTCGCGCGACCTTCCCGTGAAATGAGGCGGGCGAGCGGCGGGGCCGTCCGGTATCGTCGCTCAGACCCGATCGAGGCCGTATAGCGAGTGCAGCGTCCGCACCGCAAGCTCGGTGTAGGCGGCGTCGATCAGGACCGAGAACTTGATCTCCGAGGTGGTGATGGCGCGGATGTTGATGCCCTTCTCGGCGAGCGCCTTGAAGGCGCGGGCCGCGACGCCGGCATGGCTGCGCATGCCGACGCCGATCGCCGAGACCTTGACGACGTCGGTCGCGCCCTGGAGCTTGGCGTAGCCGATGGCGCCGCGCCGGGCCTCGAGGATCGTCTCGGCGCGCTCGAAATCGGCTGCCGGCACCGTGAAGGTGATGTCGGTCGTGACGCTATCGTCGGACACCACCTGGATGATCATGTCGACATTGATGTTGGCCTCGGCGAGCGGCATGAAGATCGCCGCCGCGACGCCGGGCTTGTCGGCGACGTTGCGCAGGGTGAGCTGGGCCTCGTCCTTCGAATAGGCGATGCCGGTGACGACCTGCTGTTCCACGATGTCCTCCTCGTCGCAGATGAGGGTGCCCTCCCTCGGCTCCGCCGGATCGTCGAAGCTCGAGCGCACATAGGTCGGCACCCGGTGCAGCATGGCGAGCTCGACCGAGCGCACCTGCAGCACCTTGGCGCCGAGCGAGGCCATCTCGAGCATCTCCTCGAAGGCGATCTTGTCGAGGCGGCGGGCCTTCGCGACGATGCGCGGGTCCGTCGTGTAGACGCCGTCGACGTCGGTGTAGATGTCGCAGCGGTCGGCCTCGAGCGCCGCGGCGAGCGCGACGGCGCTCGTGTCCGAGCCGCCGCGGCCGAGCGTCGTGATTCGGCCGCTGTCCTTGTGGACGCCCTGGAAGCCCGAGACCACCGCGACCTGGCGCCCCGCGAGGCTCTTGCGCATCCCCGCGCCGTCGATGTCGGCAATGCGGGCCGAGCCGTGCGCGTCCGAGGTCAGGATCGGGATCTGCCAGCCCTGCCAGGAGCGGGCCGGGACGCCCATCTCCTGGAGCACGATCGCGAGCAGGCCCGAGGTCACCTGCTCGCCGGAGGCGACGACGACGTCGTATTCGCGCGGATCGAACAGGCCGGAGGCTTCCTTGCACCAGGCGACGAGCTCGTTCGTCTTGCCGGCCATGGCCGAGACCACGACCGCGACCTCGTAGCCGGCCTCGACCTCGCGCTTGACGTGGCGCGCGACGTTGCGGATGCGCTCGACCGTGGCGACGGAGGTGCCGCCGAACTTCATCACGAGGCGTGGCATGGGTCTCGGGCGGATTGCACGCGGGCGGGGAGGCGGCAGGACCGCTCCGTCCGGGCGCTATAGCGCGCATCGCGAAGGACGGACAAGCCGCGGGCTTCGTGCGCTCCGGCACCGCCGATCCTTCATCCGCGGCTATGGTCGGGTCGGCTCGAACCCTCCCGGAGCACCGCGGTCATGCCTGAATGGCTCGAAATACCGATTGGAATCCTCGCCGGGCTCGCAGTCGTCGCCGGGCTTCTCGTCCTCGCGATCGTGCCCGATCTGCGGCCACGCCGCCGCAAGAGCTGGCTTGCCAACCCCAACGGCGCAATGGACGAGGCCCCGATCCTCTTCCGTATCCCGGACACGCATGACTGAGCGTGCCTGAACCGTCAGGCGAAGCGGTAGTCCTCGCGGATCGGCCAGAACACGTCGAGGATGCGGCAGCGGGTGATGGCGCGGCCGGAATGCGGCGCGTTGCCGGGGATCGCCAGCACGTCGCCGGGCTTGAGGCGGTGCGGCGTGCCGTCGACGACGAGCTCAAACTCGCCTTCGAGCATGTTCACCACCTGCTCGTGATGATGCGCGTGCCGCGGCAGGGCCGCGCCCTCGTCGATGTCCCAATAGACGAAGGTCATGGCGGCCGAATGCAGGAAGCGACCCCTCATGCCGGGCATCTGCTCGCGCACCGGCACCGAGGCGAGGTCGAGGGCGGAGGCGGAGAGGTCGACGGCGGTGTGCATGAGAGGGTTCCGGCGGCTTTCGTCCGCAGAGTAGCCGGCCGGCGCTTGCTGTCGAGGGCCGATCGCGGCAGGAAGGCGCATGGCCGCCGGCAGCACCATAGACCCGGACGAGGTCGCGCGCTTCGACCGGCTCGCCCGCGACTGGTGGGATCCGAACGGGCCGATGCGGCCGCTCCACCGGCTGAACCCGCTCCGCCTGCAATACGTCCGCGACGAAGCCTGCCGGCGATTCGGCCGCGACCCGCGCCAGGCGCGACCGCTCGAGGGGCTCGCCGCGCTCGATGTCGGCTGCGGCGGCGGCCTCTTGTCCGAGCCGCTGGCGCGCCTCGGCGCGACCGTCGTCGGGCTCGACCCGGCGCCGACGAACATCGCGGTCGCGCGCCGGCATGCGGAGCGATCCGGCCTCGCGATCGACTACCGCGAGGAGGAGGTCGAGGACGTCGCCCGGCGCGGCGAGCGCTTCGATCTCGTCCTCGCCATGGAGGTCGTCGAGCACGTCGCCGACGTGCCGGCCTTCGTCGGCGCCTGCTGCCGGGCCGTGAAGCCGGGCGGGCTGCTTGTCATGTCGACCCTCAACCGGACCCTGCGGGCGTACGCGCTGGCGATCGTCGGCGCCGAATACATCCTCGGCTGGCTGCCGAGGGGCACGCATCAATGGGACAAGTTCGTCACCCCGGACGAGCTCGCCGACGTGGTCGAGGCCGAAGGCCTGAGCGTCGCCGACACGCGCGGGGTCTCCTACAACCCGCTCGCCGACGGCTGGTCGCTCTCGCGCGACACCAGCGTCACCTACATGCTCGCGGCCGAGCGCGTGATGGGCCGATGATCCGGGTCACCGACCGGCTGGCGATCGACGAGCGCGCGCTTGAGGAGAGCTTCGTGCGCGCCTCGGGGCCGGGTGGGCAGAACGTCAACAAGGTCGCGACCGCGGTCCAGCTGCGGCTCGACCTTGCCGCCTCCGGGCTGCCCGAGGAGGTTCGGATGCGCGCCGGAAGGCTCGCCGGTAAGCGGCTGACCCAGGACGGCGCGATCCTGATCACGGCCCAGCGTCACCGCACCCAGGAACGTAACCGCGACGATGCCCTCGAACGCCTGCTCGACCTCCTCCGCCGCGCCGCCGAGCGGCCGAAGCCGCGCCGCCCGACCCGTCCGACGCTCGCCTCCAAGCGGCGACGGCTCGAGACCAAGGCGCGCCGGTCGCATGTGAAGAGCGGCCGAAGCGTGAAGCCGGAGCTTGAATAGGGGTCAGAGCATGATCCCGAAAAGTGGGAACCGGTTTTCGGAAAAGATCATGCTCGAGCAAACAGATAGAGCGGGATGATGATTCGAAGAAAATCATCCCGCTCTAGTTTCGCTCGTCGGGAACGATCGGCAGCGGGTGGATCTCGATGCCCTCCTCGAGGAGCTCGCGGGCCTGGCCGGGCGTCGCCTCGCCGTAGATCGAGCGGTGCTCGATGTCGCCGTAGTGCATCTTGCGGGCTTCCTCCGGGAAGCGTCCGCCGACATGCTCGGCGTTCTTCTCGACGTGCTCGCGTAGGGCCTTGACCATGGCGCGCAGCTCGCGCTCCTTCTCGGAGAACAGGGCGACCGGCTGCGGGGCGGGCGCCGTCTCCGGCAGGTCGGGCTTCACCGGCGCCGGCACGGGCAGGTTCGCCGCCTTGCCGGCGCGGGCGACGCGCGGCGCCATAATCTGCTTCTCGACCTTGGCCGAGCCGCAGAACGGGCAGGCGACGAGGCCACGCTTGCGCTGCGCCTCGAAGGCGTCGCCCGAGGGAAACCAGCTCTCGAACTCGTGGCCGTCGTCGCAGGAGAGGGCGTAAAGGATCATGTCCGGTCTTTAGCACGAAAAGCCTAAGCTTGCTAAATCGGCCGCCGGCCATGACGACGCAAGGGGCACGGGTCGCGGCTTTCAGGCGGTCGCAGCCTGCGCAGCGGGCACTGCCGCGGCGATCTCGACCTTGAACGGCCGGCCGTGCCTGAGCGCCGGGATGCGCTGGCGCGCGTCCCGAACCTTCGCCGGATCGATCTCGGCGAGGATCACGCCGGGCTCGGTGCCGGCCTCGGCGAGGACGCGCCCCCAGGGGTCGACGATCAGCGAATGGCCGTAGGTCTCGCGCCCGTCCTCGTGCTTTCCGCCTTGCGCCGCCGAGATCATGAAGGCGCCGGTCTCGATCGCGCGCGCCCGGTGCAGCACATGCCAATGGGCCTCGCCGGTCTGGCGCGTGAAACAGGCCGGCGCCGTCAGGAACGCCGCGCCGGCCTCGGCGAGCGCACGGTACAGCGCCGGGAAGCGCACGTCGTAGCAGATGGTGACGCCGAGATAGCCCCACGGGGTCTGCGCCACGACGGCGCGGTCGCCGCCCGCATAGGTGCGCGACTCGCGCCAGCTCTCGCCGTT
>JAJKJG010000310.1 GCA_021154065.1 Methylobacterium sp. | reverse complement strand
GGGCTGCGCCTTCCGCACGCGCTGCCCCTACGCCGCGACGCCGTGCGCCGAGGTGGTGCCGGAGCTCTCGCCGGCCGGAGCCGCGCACGAGGTCGCCTGCCTGCGCTGGCGCGAGATCGAAGCGGACGCGCCGCCCGCACGCGCGGCGAGCGAGGTACCGGCATGAAGGCGGCCTTCTACACCGGATACGGCGCCGCCCGCGCGGTGCTGGAGACCGGCGAGCTCCCCGAGCCGCAGCCCGGCCCCGGGGAGGTGCGGGTGCGGGTGCGCTTCTCGGGCATCAACCCGTCCGACTCCAATCGCCGCCTCGGCATCCGCGACCGGCCGGGCCATCCGCTGATCATCCCGCACAGCGACGGCTCCGGCGAGATCGACGCGGTCGGCGAGGGCGTGAGTCGGAGCCGCCTAGGCGAGAAGGTCTGGATCTGGAACGCCCAGCGCGGGCGGCCCTTCGGCACGGCAGCCGAATACGTGGCTCTGCCCTCGCGCCAGGCGGTGACGCTGCCGCCGGGCGCGACGCTCGAGGACGGCGCCTCTTTCGGCGTGCCGGCGATGACGGCCTACTACTCGCTCTTCGACGACGGGCCGCTCGAAGGCAAGGATGTGCTCGTCACCGGCGGCGCCGGCGCGGTCGGATTCTACGCCGTGCAGTTCGCGAAGCTCGCCGGGGCGCGCACGCTTATCGCGACGGTGAGCAGCGATGAGAAGGCCCGCATGGCGGCGAACGCCGGCGCAGCGGTGGTGATCAACTACCGCACCGCGGACGTCGCCGGGCGCATCATGGAGGCGACGGAAGGCCGGGGCGTCGACCACATCTCGGAGGTCGATTTCGGCGGCAACCTCAAGACCACGCTCGCCGTCATGAAGGTCGGCTGCGCCATCGGCGCCTATGCGTCCAAGGGCGCGCCGGAGCCGGCGGTGCCCTTCTACCCCCTCCTGTTCAACAACGTCGTCGTCCGGTTCATCCAATGCTATGCGATGCCGGACGGCATCCGCGAACGCGCCCATGCGGACCTCGCCCGCTGGTCCGCGCAAGGCACGCTCAAGCACCTGCCGACCAAGGTCATGGCGCTCGAGGAGGTCGCCGCCGCGCACGAGCTCGTCGAGCAGAGCGGCTTCATCGGCAAGGTGATGATGCGTCTTTAGGTGCCCCAGCCCACTCGGGCCCGAGCGGGCGCAGCCGAACGCCCGGCCGCAGACGCCGGTAGGGGTAGCGCGCCGGGTCGGCCATGTAGCCGCCGGGCGCGATCACCACGATGACCTTCTCGGCGATCGGCTCGAACTCGGCACGGAAATGACAGGTGCTCTTGAGGACGAGGATCTTCTGCTCTTTCGGCTCGACGCCGAGGTGCCGGAACGGCGCCTGGTCGAGCGCCTGCATGCGCTTCGAGGTCACTGCGATCGAGGTGCCGCCGATCCTCAGCAGCGCCATCGGCCCGAGATCGATATCGCGCCCGCCCGATACCGCCCCCGTGGTGCGCATCTTGCCGTCGCCGAGCCGCTCGACCGTGAACCGGCCCTCGAAAGGCGTCACGCCTTCCGGCCCCGAGCGCCCGCCGAGCGCGAGCGCCACCTCCGCGCCCTCGCCGGCGGCGTGCGCCGCCTTCGCTGCTTCGGCATCACAGAGATAGCCGATCACCGCGCCCTCGGCACCGAGCGCGACGAGCGTCTTGAGGACGCCGGTCGTATCCGCCGTGGCGCCGCAGCCGGGATTGTCCTGCGTGTCCGCAAGCACCACCGGGCGTGAGGCGGAGCGGGCAAGCGCCATTGCCTCGCGCACGCCCTCCTCTGTCGGCATCATCGGCACGGCGAACTCAGCCTCCCGCGCGACGATCTCACGGGCAAGCGCATCGGCGGCGCCGTCGGCACTCTCCTGGTCGAAGGCGTGGGCGACCACGGCCGGTCCGCACCAGTGGAGGTCGGCGGGCGGGAAGCCCGCCAGATAGGAGAGATCGACGAGATCGCCCTCGGCCACGGCGGTGCGGGCAACAACGCTCCTCGACGGCTCGACCAGCGTGCATTGATCGTTCAGCGGAATGAGGAAGGGCAGCTTGCGAAGCGCGCGCCCCGCCGGACGGCCGCGTTCGAGGAGGAGCGAGAGAGCCTTCGCCGCGAAGGCGCCGGTCTCGGCCCGGTCGACATGGGGATAGGTCCGATAAGCGACGATGCTGTCCGCGTGCTCGACCATCTCGGGCGTGACGTTCGCGTGGTAGTCGAGGCTGATCGCAATCGGCACACGCGCACCGACTGCCGCCCGAACGCGCCGCAGCAGCTCGCCTTCGCCATCCTCGAAGGATCGCGTCACCATGGCGCCGTGGAGGTCGAGATAGACGCCGTCGACCGGCATGGCCTCCGACAGGCGGCGGGCGAGCTCGCCCGCGATGCGCTCGAAGGCATCCGCCGTGACCGTGCCGCCGGCGCCGCCGCTCGTCCACAGGAGGGGCGCGATCGCGTGCCGGTCGCCGATCGCATCAAGGAAACCGGAGAGCGCGAAGCTCGTCTTGCTCAGCGCGCGAACGACCTCCACCCCACGCACGAGCGGCGGCCGATCGCGATGGCTGGTGAAGTAGGCGTAGTCGGTGTCCGTGGTGACGAATGAATTCGTCTCATGCTGAAACCCGCCGACTGCAATCCGCGACATGTGCTGCTCCGCAGGATAGGGCGTCCGAGTCGACCACCGACGAGGTGTGGGCGCCAAAGGTAAGCCTACCGTGGAAAATCCGGGAGGAGCGAGACGTGATGAAGCGGCTGAGAAGAGATCGGCACCGGGTTTGCCGGTCGTCGGTGCCCGCCGCTCAATCGAGCGGCGAGAGCGTCATCGCCATGCCGTCGAGACGAGCCTGGACCGGGCGGCCGCGCAGGCTCGGGTCGAGATTTTCCGCCACCCGATAGCGGCCGTCGATCGCGAGAAGCTCGGCCTCGAAGCGGCGGCAGAAGATGCGCGCCGTGCCGTCGCCGGCGGTGCCGGCAAGGGCTCTGCCCCTGAGCGTGCCGTAGACGTGGATCGAGCCGCCGGCGATGATCTCGGCGCCAGAACCGACCGAGCCGATCACCGTCACGTCGCCGTCCGGGAACTCGATCGTCTGTCCGGAGCGGACCGAATCGTCGATGAAGAGGCACGGACCGCGAAGCGGCTTCGCCGTGGCCGGCGGAGCGTCGGGGACAGTGGGCTGCTCCGGCGCGGGCGCGCCGGAGATATCGCCGGCCGCGACCTCGGCCGCCGGCCGGCCCTGCGCCTGCAGCTCCGACACGAGCGCCACGAGCTCGCTCTTGCACAGGGCACTCAGGTTCGCGGATCGCCGCGACGAAGCCTGAGGGCCGGCAGACCGACGTCGACGCTTCGCGCTACTCTGCTGCATCACAAGTCCCGAGGTGTTCCGCGCCGACTCTGGTGCGTCGTGGTTAACGGGAGGTTGCGCATCGCGGGGCGTTGCGATTGTTCGCAGGTGTGGCCGCGCAACACTGGCGACGCGCTCGCAAGAGAGCACTGCTCAAGCGCGCTTCAGGCGCGATTCGAAAGGGCAACAGTGGCAAAGCACTTCATCACCGGCGCCGCGCAAAGCGTCACCGACTCGGTTCAGCGAATCGCCGCTCTGCGCAAGGATCATCCGGAGTGGGAGCAGCGGCCGAACCCGAAGGTGGTGGCGCGGGTTGCCGCCAAAGCCGCCGCACCGGCGCGATCCACCGACCAGGACAACGACCGGCAGTCCTGACACCCTCTAGGCGGCGCCGCGATTTTCGTCTGCGCCGCGTTCAGAGCTGCGCGGCGAGTGCCGGCTCGGTTGCGGGCTGGCGGTTGCGCCGCGGGCGAGGCGATGAAGCGCCGATGCCGGCAAGCGTCGCGAGCGCGTCGTTCTCGAAGGCGTGCGCTTCCTCGGCGATCTCGCGCGCGATCAGGCGTCCTCGCTTCCCGGCGCGGGTCCCGGCGTGGGCTCGCAACGCCGCCGCAAGCCACAGCGCCGTGTCCTCGTCGACGATGCCGGTCGGGCGCTCGGCCCAGACCACGAAGTCGACGACGGTCGTGACGAGCCAGCGCTCCCAGGCCGCGTCGGCCTTCGTCACCGCGCGGTCGAGGCCGAGGAGCGCCTCGGCCTCTTCGCGCGAGGCGATGCCGTCCGGCAGGATGTCGCGCTTGAGCCGCCGCACGTCGCCGAAGCTGATGCGGTCCTTCGCCAGGATCTTGTCGGTGAAGTCGGAAGGAAGATTCTTAGCCATCTGCTGACGCCTCCCCGGCCATTGCTGGACGCCGGTGTTCCTGTGTTCCCCGACCTTGCGATGAGCACCGGTTCCGGCCGGTTAATGGCCAAATCTGAATCGCGGTTCAGGTAAATCGAATCTGAGCGGTCGCGCTTACGGCTCGTAAACCGTGCGCGGCGGGTTCCGGCCTACAGCCGCTTCGCGAAATGGAAGCGCCTGATGCCGCCGCCGACCGTCTTGTTCGTGGCGGCGGTCGCGAGCTCTTCACCAAGCGCCTCGTAACCGGCGCCGCGATAGAAGGCGAGCGCCGCGTGCTGAAGCTCGGAGGTGCTCAGCACGATGCGCCGATAACCGGCGCGCCGGGCTTCCACTTCCGCCCGGGCGAGCATTGTCCGCGCGACGCCGCGGCGCCGGGCCGACGGCTGCACGTACATGCGCCGCAGCTCCGCAGCCCCATCCTCCGCGGCGCGCTCGATCCCGAACGTCCCCAGGAGCGCGCCGTCTTGATCGTGGCCGACCCAGAACCCGCCCTGGCGCTCGGCATAGTAGGCCGGAATGCGGTCGATCTCTTCGCGGAGCGAGCGCGCGATGTAGGCCTCGAACGCATCGCGCATTGTATGCGGAGCGAGGTCGCGGTTGACCTGCACGAACAGCGCGCGCACCGCCGGCAGATCGGCGTCCGCGAAGGGCCGGATGACGAGCGCAAGCGGCTCGTCGCTCATCGCGTCGCGAGCGCCTTGCGGATCGCGTGCGGCGTCGCCGGCATGTCGATATCGCGCAGGCCATGGCCGCGGTCGAGCGCGTCGACGACGGCGTTCATGACCGCCGGGCACGATCCGATCGAGCCCGCTTCGCCGGCGCCCTTGATGCCGAGCGGGTTCGTCGTCGAGGGCACGTTGCGGGTCTCGAAGCGCAGGAACGGCACGTCCTCGGCGCGCGGCAGAGCGTAGTCCATGAAGCTCGCCGTGAGCAGCTGGCCCTCGGCGTCGTAGACGGCGCGCTCGTGCAGCGCCTGCCCGATCCCCTGCACGACGCCGCCATGCACCTGGCCTTCGAGCAGGAGCGGGTTCACGGCTCGCCCGAAATCGTCACAGACGGTGTAGCGCGTGAGCGCGGTCACGCCGGTGTCCGGGTCGATCTCGACCTCGGCGATATGCGTGCCGTTCGGATAGGTCGCGTCCGGCGGCACGAAGCTCGCGGCGCCGGTGCGCGCCTCCTCGGTCGCGCCAGGCAGGCGCGCGAGCTCGGGAAAGGCGATCCGCCGGTCGGTCCCGACGACCCGCACCGCGCCGTCCGCGATCTCGAGATCCGCGGCCGCGGCTTCGAGCTCGTCGGAGGCGAGCTCCTTGAGCTTGCGCGCGAGGTCCTGGGACGCGGCGCCGACCGAGACGCCGCCGATCGGGATCGAGCGCGAGCCGCCGGTGCCGTTCCCGGTCCGGACCCGCGCCGTGTCGCCCTGCACGACCCGGATGCGATCGAGCGGCACGTCGAGGTGCTCGGCCGCGAACTGCGCATAGGCCGTCGCATGGCCCTGCCCGTTCGATTGCGTGCCGGAGAAGACGGTGACGGTGCCGTCCTCCTCGAGCCGCACCTGCGCGTCCTCGCCTTCGCCCCAGGCCGTGCATTCGATGTAGGTGGCAAGCCCGATCCCCCTGAGCTTGCGCGCCTTGCGCGACGCCCTGAGCCGCTCCTTGAAGCCCGTCCAATCGGCGAGCTCCATGGCCCTTTCCATGTGGCCGCGGAAATCGCCGGTGTCGTAGGTGCGATCGCCGATCGGCGTCTTGTAGGGCATCTGCCGGGGCTGGATGAAGTTCCGCCGCCGGAGCGCGTCGGGCTTCGCCCCGAGCTCGCGCGCGGCACGGTCGACGAGGCGCTCGAGGAGGTAGGCGGCCTCGGGCCGCCCGGCGCCGCGATAGGCGTCGACCGGCACGGTGTGGGTGTAGACGCCGCGGACCCGGACATGGATCAGGGGCGTGCCGTAGACCCCCGTCATCATGGTGGCGCCGAGATAGGGGATGTAGGGTCCGAACTGCGACAGATAGGCGCCGAGGTTCGCGAGGATGTCGAAGCGCATCGCGAGGAAGCGCCCGTCGGCGGAAAGCGCGACCTCGCCGGTGGAGAAATTGTCGCGCCCCTGCGAATCGCCGGTGAAGTGGTCCATGCGGTCGGCCACCCACTTGACCGGGCGGCCGAGGCGGCGCGCGGCTTCGGCCGCGAGCGCGTATTCGCGGTACATGAAGCTCTTGGTGCCGAAGCCGCCGCCGACGTCCGGCGTGATCACCCTGACCTTCGCCGGGTCGACCTTCAGGACCTGGTTCGCGAGCGTGTCGCGCAAGCTGTGGACGCCCTGGCTCGAGATCGTCAGGGTGAAGCTCTCGGCCGCGGCGTCATAGGCCGCGATGACGCCGCGGGTTTCCATGAAGTTGGTGATCAGCCGGTTGTTCTCGATCGCGATCGCGGCGCTGCGCGGCGCCGTGGCGAAGGCCTCCTCGACGGCGGCTTTGTCGCCGAGGCTGGCATCGAAGGCGACGTTGTTCGGAGCTTCGCTCCAGACCGCCGGCGCGCCGTCCCGGATCGCCCCGCGCAGGTCGACGATCGCCGGCAGCACCTCGTAATCGACGCCGATCGCCTCGACGCCGTCCCGTGCCGCCGCCACGTCGTCGGCGACAACGAAGGCGATGGCGTCGCCGACGTGCCGCACCGTGTCGCGGGCGAGCACCGGGATGTGCGCCAGATGCCCCTGGCTGCCGCCGTCGTTCGGCACCGGCGCCTGGCAGGGAACGTCGCCGAGATGGGCTACGTCGGGCGCCGTCAGCACCAGCCTCACGCCGGGGATGGC
>JAJKJG010000309.1 GCA_021154065.1 Methylobacterium sp. | reverse complement strand
GCCTCGGCCACCGCCAGGCCGACCACGATGCTGTACAGCCGCTTGGCGTGGTCGACCACGCGTCCGCGCTTTTCCTTGGGCGTCACCTCGTCAGGCATCGCTCGCCCCCCCCGCCTTTGAGCGAAATACAGGTCTCGACCTGGGGTTGAGGCTACTTCGGCCACAGCCGCGGGCGCAAGGCGTGCGGCGCGGCGATCCTTGCGCTTTCCCCCGGTTTGACGCCTAGTTTGACAGCGCGCGGCGGAGAGACGGCATGACGGCGAGGCCCAAGCTCTATCTGGCCGGACCGGAGGTCTTCCTGCCGGAGGCGATCGAGATCGGCAGGATCAAGAAAGACTTGTGCGCGCGGTACGGGATCGAGGGGTTGTATCCCTTCGACAACGAAGTCTCGCCGCGCCCCGGCGAAGCCGTCGATCGCGTGATCTATCGGGCCAATATCGCGATGATCCGCGCCGCCGACGGCGGCATCTTCAATCTGACGCCGTTCCGGGGCCCGAGCGCCGACGTCGGCACGGTATTCGAGCTCGGGTTTCTCTCGGCCTTGGGCAAGGCGGCCTTCGGCTACACGAACCGGACCGAGGATCTGCTCGCCCGGGTCCGGACCAGCTTCGAGGTGCGCCGCGACCCTACCGGCGAGGCTTGGCGCGACCCGTCGCTGATGTCGGTCGAGGATTTCGGGAACGCCGACAATCTGATGATCGACGCCTGTCTGGCCGAGCAGGGGCGCCCCTTGATCCGGTTCGAGGCGCGCGCCGACGAGCTGTTCGCGGCGCTTGACGGCTTTGAGGCTTGCCTGCGGATGGCGGCCCGGGAATTCGCGACCGGGATCGCGCCGGCGGCGGGCGCCGGGACGCGATAGGCGCCTGGCCGGGCGTGCGCCCCTCGCCGGTCAGCCGCGCTCGGGCCGAACGCGCGTGAGATGGCCCATCTTGCGCCCCGGCCGGGCTTCGGCCTTGCCATAGAGGTGGACATGCGTGTCGCGGCGGGCGAGGAGCTCGCGCCAGCCGTCTGCCGCGTGGCCGATGAGGTTCTGCATCTCGATCCGGCCGAGGCGCTCCGGCGAGCCGAGCGGCCAGCCGCAGACGGCGCGGACATGCTGCTCGAATTGCGAGGTCACGGCGCCCTCGATCGTCCAATGGCCGGAATTGTGCACCCGCGGCGCGATCTCGTTGACGACGACCGCCTCCTCGCCGCCCTGGCGGACGACGAACATCTCGACCGCGAGCACGCCGACATAATCGAGCGCCTCGGCGATCCTCTCGGTGATCGCGATCGCCTCGCGCTCGGTGTCGCTCGAGACCCCGGCCGGGACGCGGGTGACGTCGAGGATGTGG
This sequence comes from Methylobacterium sp., assembly GCA_021154065.1. The sequence goes on along the minus strand of JAJKJG010000309.1, from coordinate 10,914 downwards.
TCGCGGTGGCTGTTGTCGCAGAGATCGTAGGCGGCAAAGCCGCCCTCGGCGGTGCGCGCCGCCACCACCGACACCTCGCGCTCGAAGGCGACGAAGCCCTCGAGGATGCACGGCGCGCCGCGTAGCGTCCGCCAGGCGTCCGCGGCCGCCGTCTCGGGCCGGATCATGACCTGGCCCTTGCCGTCATAGCCGAAGCGGCGGGTTTTAAGCACCGCCGGCCGGCCGATCTCGGCGAGGGCGTCGGCAAGGTCGGCTTCGCCGCCGACGGCGCGGAACGGCGCCGTCGCGATGCCGAGCCCGGCGACGAAGCTCTTCTCGGCGAAGCGGTCCTGCGTCGTCGCCAGCGCCTCGACGCCCGGCCGCAGCGGCTTTCGCTGCCTGAGGATCTCGGCGGTGCGGCGGGGGACGTTCTCGAACTCGTAGGTGATCACGTCGACCGCGTCGGCGAAGGCGATGAGCGCCGCCTCGTCGTCGTAGGCCTTGCGGGTATGCCGGCAGGCGACCGCGAAGGCGGGGCTGTCGGGCTCGGGGCTGTAGACGTGCGTCGCGAGGCCGTAGCGGGCGGCCGCGAGCGCGATCATGCGCCCGAGCTGCCCGCCGCCGACGATGCCGAGGGTGCCTCCGGGGTCGATCACGCCGGGGCTTCGTCCGCCGGCCGCTCGGCCACGGCCTCGCTCTGCCGGGCTCGCCAGGCGTCGAGCCGGTCGGCGAGGGCCGGGTCGGCGAGCGCCAGCACGGCCGCGGCAAGAAGCGCGGCGTTGATCGCGCCGGCCTTGCCGATGGCAAGCGTCCCGACCGGCACGCCGGCCGGCATCTGGACGATCGAATAGAGGCTGTCCTGGCCCGACAGCGCCTTCGATTCGATCGGCACGCCGAACACCGGCAGCGGCGTCATCGCAGCGGCCATGCCGGGAAGATGGGCGGCGCCGCCGGCCCCGGCGATGACGATCTTGACGCCTGCGGCCTTGGCGCCCTTGGCGAAGCCGTAGAGCCGGTCGGGCGTGCGGTGCGCCGAGACGATGCGCGCCTCGTAGCCGACGCCGAGCGCGTCGAGGGTCTCGGCCGCGTGCCGCATCGTCGCCCAATCGGACTGGCTGCCCATGATGATCGCCACGGGCGCCGGCCCGGCCATGCCCCACTCCGCTACGCTTCAAAGGCGAGCGGTCGGCATAGCGAAGCCTTTACCCGCAGGCAAGATACTGGCTCATTGGGCCGTTCCGCCCGTCACCAACGGATTTGCCATGATGCGCGCGAGCGCCCTCAAAGCCCCGAAGGACGACCTGCGCGAGGAGGTGAGCGAGCTCAGGACCGAGCTCGAGCGGCTCGCCGGCGAGCTCGAGGAGATGCGCAGCCACGCCGCGACGCTCGAGAGCCTCGCCCTCGAGGACCCGCTCACCGGCCTCCTCAACCGCCGCGGCTTCATGCGCGACCTGTCGCGGGCGATCGCCTACCGGGCCCGCTACGATACCCCGATCGCGCTCCTGATGTCGGACCTCGACCGCTTCAAGCCGATCAACGACACCTATGGCCACGAGGTCGGCGACCGCGCGCTCGAGCATCTCGCGGGCCTCCTGCGCAGCAATATCCGCTCCTCGGACTGCCTCGGCCGGCTCGGCGGCGACGAGTTCGCGCTGATCCTGTGGCAGGTCGACGAGGACACCGCGAACGCCAAGGCGGCGTCGCTGCGGGCGATGGTCGCCGGCACGCCGCTGCAGGTCGCCGGCCTGACCCTGACGCTCTCGACCTCGATCGGCGTCGCGGCGCTCGAGGCGGCGGACACCCCCGAGCAGGCGCTGATGCGGGCCGACCAGGCGATGTACCGCCAGAAGGCCGAGCGCCGGGAGCGGCGCGCCTGACCGGCCGCCCGGCGCGCGCCCCTCAGGCGATGATGTCGGGGGTGAGCTGGTCCTCGAGGTAGGAGATGCGGTCCTTGAGGACGAGCTTGCGCTTCTTCAGGCGCTGGATCTGGAGCTGGTCGCCGGCGACCATCCGCAACAGCGCCTCGATGGCGCCGTCGAGGTCGCGGTGCTCTTCCTTCAGGCGGGCGAGCTCGGCCTCGAACTCAACGATTTCCTCATCGCTCAGTTGAGGCGCCATCCTGGCTCCGCGGTGCCGCTGCGTAGTGTCGGGTGAGGCCCGGGACTATGCGCCCGGGCGTCCGGAGGGGCAAGCGCGGCGCCTGTGATTCCTGGTGATTTTGCACCGCACCATGACATTTTGGCGTCGACGGCCGCGCCCGGTTGTGGCATGATGCCGGGCTGTCGGAACAGCTATAGGAGGGACCGACGCATGTCGCTGCAGATGCATCTGGGCGAGCTTGAACGGAAACACCAGGCGCTCGAACGGGAAATTCAGGACGCCATGGGCCACCCGTCCATCGATGACCTCAAGATAGCGGAACTCAAGCGACGAAAGCTCCAGCTGAAGGACGAGATCACCAAGCTGCGCGGCAACGGCAACCGGGTGATCCACTAACCAGCGTCAAGTTCAGTCTCCCGAAAGGAAGCCGCCGGATCCGGCAGGATCGGCGGCTTTCCTGCGTCCGGGGCTGATTTCGCGCGTGCCGGGAGGCCGGCGGCTCACCCTTGCCGCGTTGCCCGCCGCCGCCGGTCGCGGTTCTCCGCCACGGCGAGGCGCGCCTCTTCGATCGCCTCGGGCAGGTGCGGGCTCGGCTCCATCGCCTTGCGGGTCTTGTAGGGAATCCGGCGCTCCTTCACCGGCTTCGGCGGGCGGGTCGGATGCAGCGCCGCCTCCTCCTCGCGCGCCATCTCGATCATCTTGAGGACGCAATTGAGCACGTCGGGGATCGGCTCCGGCTCACGCTCGAGCTGGTCGAGCCAGCGCTCGGCGATCGAGCGGGCCCGCACCGCGAGCGGCCGGCGCGGCTTGCGCCGCTGCTCGAGCAGCTTCGCTTCTTTCAGGAAATTGAGCACGATGCCGCACTTCTCGGCGTCGCGCGTGTCGAAGTCCTTCTCCATCTCCTCGAGATAGGCCTCGGCGAGGTCGCGCAGGCGCTTCGCCAGCATGCGGCCCTTGAGCCGGGACACCGGCAGGCCGTTCAGGCCGAGCTGGTGACTTTTCGGCGCGCCGGGCGGGCGCGTCCAGCCCCCGGCAAGCGCCCAGCCATGCACCGAGGTCCTCGAGACCCCGGCCTGTGCCGCGATCTCGCGATGCCTCAGCGTCGTGCGCTCATAGAGCAGCCGCACCACCGCGACCGTCTCCGGATCATGCGGCAGCCGAGACCCGCGCATGCCGGGCGGCCGGTCGAAGGCCGGCGTGCGCGGGACCGGGAAGGGGAGGATGAGGGTTTCGGACGAGGCGGGTGCGGCAGCGGTCATGTAGGAATATATATGTGATCGCGGCTACGGAGTCAAGCTTCGATCTGCTGTGGCGGTCCGACCACACCAACGACGATAGCCAAGCTCGTCGTCGATTTAGACCTAATCACCGCACGTTAGTACCAGGTTTTGGTAAATTGCCGGTCCAGCCAGAGCAGTAGGTCCTCCGTACACCGGTAAGGCAAAAACACGGTCAATAAGGATACTAAGGTCGGATCCTGCGCCAGGAGCGGGGGGAGATTAGGTTGAATCGCCCGGCTGGCTTTTTCGATAAGGCCAGTCCAGGTCTCAGGGATTTCCGCGGCCTTTGTAAGCTCGATCGACTTCTCGGACCGGAAAAACGCAAATTCGCTCGGATCCTGGAGTTCTGCATTTGCGTTAGGATGCGCGTCACATCAGTCCAAAATTGTCTTACGGTCTGTTTCCAATTTCGTCTTACAAGTAAGAGCGTTAGGCCGTGCGCGAATTGCGACATTCTGTTGCGTTGATCGAGGTCGACAGGGTGCCACTGGCGCCCGAGGTACTCTTTGTACCGCGCCAAGATCACCTCGTTCAAATCATAATAGGAAGAGATCAATTCACCTTTGATGGCCCCCGTTATAATCGTGTAAAGAACACTCTTGAGTTCCTGGTCATTCTGATACCCGGCCTGCAGCTGCTCCTTAACCCAAAACACGACCAAGAATGCAGGTACAATCCCCTCTCCGTTGAGGAACGGAAAATCTATACGTTGCAAAAGCATGTCCCAATGTTGGAGGAAACGTTTTCCCCGTGCTTCTCCAAGGCGTGTACCGCAAGAAGGGCCAGGACCATCATCTTCCGCGCATGCTGAATTCCAAATTCTGCAAATATGTCCTCGTTTACGAATGGCTGGTCCCGAAACTTGATAGATATTTGCTCCGCATAAGTCGCAAGTGTTGTAAACAATTCGTGACGTAGCAAATCATATAAATAGCTATGTTTTTTCGTGTTGAAGCTATGTTTATAAAAGAATCCTGCAACTATACCGAGGATAATTGCTTTCGTTTTGATTACCTCGAAGAGATTTCCCACCTGGGCGTGTTGACCTGAAAGGATGGAACCGATGGTGCCGAGCCCAGCCACACGTTCGATCGATCGGGCAGTCGAGGGCCGATCATCTGTCCAACCGAGAGCACCCGTCGCCACCGCGGTAATGATCCTAGCTGAAATTGATTCTTTTCCGCCGCTAGCGGCGGCTCGGAGCAATTCGATCTGCGTGCTCAGATTTGCCGGCCAAACCGCAGCAGCCGCGTCTGCAAGCAAACGAATGAGAGTGCCGCGGGTCCAAAGTTCGAGAGGGAGCGCTGATGCGTACTGCGGAACAAAGGTGGAATTGAACGCCGAGATCGCTGATTGGACGTCCTCTTCCACTTCTCCGTTGGTGACCAAGATAGGTCGGTGGTGAGCAGTTTTCTTTCCCGACAGCAGTGCAGCGAGGGGCATCGTGACAAGCTGTATGACTTGGGGATAAATCTCATGCCACTGACCCATGGTGAGCCGAGTACCGGGATTACCCTTCAGTTGGAAGGCGATGAGATCTCCGTTTGGCGCGCGTGCGATCACATCCTTTCCTAGTTCTAGCGAATTATGGCTTGTATTGTGAACTATTTTATATTTGTGAAAGGTCAGGGCGCTTAAGAAAGCCGGCTGGTACGCACGCTCGCCAGCCCTATCCAGCCAGATTTCGATCCATTTCACGAGTTCTGAACTGCTCATATTTTCTCGCCATTATTTCGTTGTGACGCTTTTTCAGATCACGAGAGCTTTCGAATTCTGCGGCTAGTTGCGCAACGCGCGGCCCCATGTCAGGATGGATTACCATTACTAGATTCGCCGTCGCAGAGTTACCGCTAAATTCGTGCTCCATCTTATCAAGCATTTCGAACATCGCGTCGTGAGTAATCGGCCCTCCCGCTCTAACAACGTTACCAGTTTTAGTAGTTACCTCGTCTAAGGTTTTGAAAAGTGCCTTGCTCTGCCCGGTTGCGAACTGATCAGCTAACTTAGCGGCTGCATCGAGAGCGTCGACGATCGTGAACTTACTAATGTCGGCGTACTTTAGCGTCAAAACTGCTTCTGTTGCATGCATTTCGACGTCATCCTGATCATCGGACGACCGAATCAGCCGACTCTCTCGACCTTCATGTATAATGTGTCCCTTGATTTCCGCGATGATCCCCTTACTTCGCGTGATCTGTTGGACGCGTAGTTGGAAAGTCTGTGTAAACGCTTCCTCGGCGTCATGAAAATACGGCAGAGTGACCTGCAGATTGGTGCGCTGCTCTGAAGGTTTGCTTTCACTCATGTCAGCGTGATAGCGGTGAACCGATGCAATAGCAACGTGGGCGCCACGCCTGGCATCGTCAGATTATCGGCGGCACGTGGCTGACGAGCGGGCCGCACCGTGCGCCCGCCTCGACCAGTTTTAATACAACCGCCCTCCCACCGGCACCTCGCGCCACGGCCCGATCAGCATCACCTCGCCGTCGGCGTCGGGGACGCCCAGCGTCAGGACCTCGGACATCATCGGGCCGATCTGGCGCGGGGGGAAGTTGACGACGGCGAGGACGAGGCGGCCGGGGAGGTCTTCGAGGCGGTGGTTTCGGGTGATCTGGGCCGAGGATTTCTTGATGCCGATCGCCGGGCCGAAATCGATCGTCAGGCGGTAGGCGGGCTTTCGCGCCTCCGGGAAGGGCTCGGCCGCGACGACGCGGCCGACGCGGATGTCGACTTTGAGGAAGTCGTCGAAGGCGATCTGCGGGGCGGGGGCGGTTTTCATCTGCGGCTGTCATTCCGGGGCGCGCCGCAAGGCGCGAGCCCGGAACCCATAACCACCGGCCCTTCCGATTCCCACCGGTTCTGAGCGGCGAGGGCGGTGTTGATGGGTTCCGGGCTCTCGCTTCGCGAGCCCCGGAATGACAGGGGAGGCCGTGGCGAAAGGTCCCGGATAGCCGCTTTGCGGCTTCCGGGATGACGGCTCAGATCGCCGCCGCCGGGTCCTTGGCCTCGCCCTCGTCGTCGCGCGGCTCGGTGCGGCGGCGGACGCGGGCGCGGGTGTCGAAGAAGGCCTGGCCGAGCGCCCGCAAGGGGGCGGTGAGTCGGCGGAAATCCTCGGCGCGCTCGATGAAGCCCTCGCCGCGGCGAAGCTCGCGGTCGAGCCGCGCCATGGTCTTTGCGAGCGTCGGGTCGTCGTCCTCAAACCAGGTCTCGAGCGTGTTCGCGAGGATGAGCGCCGCGCCCTGGAGCTTGACGAGCCCGAGCGGCCCCTCGGTCGAAATGCCGGCGGCGGCGAGCATGAAGCGCTGCGAATTCAGCGCCGCCTGGTTCAAGGCGAGGAGCGCGAGCGGGTCGGCGCGCAGCGCATAGGCGATGCGGCGCAGCGCCCGCTTGTAGGGGGTGAGCGCGTCGATGCGGCGCATCATGACGTCGAAGAGGCGCTCCCGCGCCGGCTCGCCGGCAAGCTCGGCGCCGGAGCCCTCGAGCACGATCTTGTCGATCATGCGCGAGAAGGCGCCGAGCACCGCGCCCTTCGAGGGGAAGTGGTCGCGGAACTCGGCGAGCGAGACCTGCGCCTCCTCGGCGATGTCGGCGATCTCGATGTCGTTCCACGGCCGGTCCGAGGCCAGGCGCATCAGCGCCTGGACGATGCGCTCGCGCGCCGGCGCCGGCGCGACGGCGGTCGAAGAGGCGGTCGCTTTGCGGGCCATGGCACCCTCCTTGAACGGCGCGCCAGTGTAGGCGGGATCGGCGCCGGCCGCGAAGCGACGCGAGGGCGCAGGCTCACACGAGTTCGATGCGGAGCTCGCGCCCGACGGCGCGGGCCGCGCGGGCGAGCGTGCCGAGCGTCACCGACTGGTTATCGGGATCGAGCAGGCGGTCGAGCTGTGCCCGGCTCGTCTGCATGCGCTTAGCGAGGCCGACCTTGGTCAACCCCTCGGCGCGCATCAGCGCGTCGAGCTGGCGGGCGATCACGCGCTTCACGGCGCGCGCCGTGACCTCCTCGTAGATGCCCTCATCCTTGAGGAAATCGTCGAAGGAGGAGCCGATCTTGCCCTTCGCGTTCATGTGATGTCCTTCATCCGTCTCGTTGCCAGGCCGAGCTCTGCCGGCGGCGTCTGCTGCGTCTTCTTGATGAAGCCGTGCAGCAGAACCATCCGGCCTTCGCGCACGCAGAAGAGCACACGCGCGATGCGGCCTTGCGTCAGCGCGCTGCGGACTTCCCAGAGCCCGCCCTTGAGCGAGCGGCAGAGCGGCATGCCGATCGGCCAGGCGAACTCCACGTCCTTGATGTCCTCGCCGACAATTTTGCGATCTTCGGGATCGAGGTCCTTCAGCCATTCGCGAACCGGCTGCCGGCCTGTCGCCGAGGCGTAGAAGTGCGCAGGAAGCCGTTTCACGGGCATGTACCACTTCTGGTACTACGATGCAAGGCCGGCCTCACGTCAGCCCGAAAGCTCCTCGGCGCGGCGCTTGGCCGCCGCGACCGCGTCGCGCATCAAGCCCGCAAGGCCGGGCTCGCGGGTCAGCACCGCAAGGGCCGCGGCGGTCGTGCCGCCGGGGGAGGTGACATTCTGGCGCAGCTCCGCCGCCGAGAGCCCGCTTTGCGCCAGAAGCTCGCCGGAGCCGATCACCACGGCGCGGGCGAGCCTCCCGGCGACGTCGGGCGGCAGGCCGGCGGCCGCGCCCGCTTCGGCCAAGCACTCGACGAGGTGGAAGACATAGGCCGGCCCTGAGCCCGAGAGCGCCGTCACGGCGTCGATCAGGGCCTCGTCATCAAGCCATTCGACGGTGCCGACGGCGGCGAGCAGCGCCTGCGCGGCGGCGCGCTGGGCGTCGCTCACCTGCGGGCTCGCGGCCGCCCCGGTCGCGCCGCGGCGCACGCTCGCGGGCAGGTTCGGCATCGCCCGCACGATCGCCCGCGCGGCCGGAACGCGGGCGCGCAGATCGGCGATGGTCTTGCCGGCGACGATCGAGACGAGGAGCGTGTCGGGGCCGACGAGCGGGGCGATGGTCGGCGCCGCGGCCGGCAGCGTCTGCGGTTTGATCGCCAGCACGACGATTTCGGCCGGGCCGGGGCTTTCCGGGTTGAGGCGGATGCCGCGCGCGCCGCACAAGGACCGGATCTCGGGCGAGGGCGCCGGCTCGATCACCGCGACGGCGGCCGGGTCGAGCCCGACCGCGAGCCAGCCCTCGAGCATCGCGCCGCCCATCTTGCCGGCGCCGACGAGAACGAGGGAAGACGGCAGAAGCGACGCGGACGATGTCATGCCGTGAGGGTTCTACGCCTCGCCTTCGGTCTCGAACAGTACGCTGTCGAGCGCCTCGCGGGCGCTCTTGCCGGCCCAGAGCACGAACTGGAAGGCCTGGAAATAGCGCTCGCAGGCGTCGACCGCCGCCTTGAGCAGCATCTCGCACTGCCCCTTCGTCGGCTCGGCGCCGCCGGCAAGCAGCAGCGCATGGCGGAACATCACCACGTTCTCCGCGCTCCACATGTCATAGTGGCCGACCCACATCTGCTCGTTGACGAGCCCGATGAGCTGCAGAACTTCGGTGCGCCGCCGCTCCGGTACCTTGAGGTCGAAGGCGCAGGCGACATGCACCGCCTCGACGTCCTCGATCCAGGTGAAAGCGATGTGGTAGTCGGTCCACCGCCCCGAGACCGACACCGACATCTCGTCGGTCTCGGCGCGGTCGAAGATCCAGTCGCGCAGCGCCGCCAGGCGCTCGACGACGTCGAGCGGGTGCTCGGCACGATCGGTCTCGATCTGAAGCTCGGTCATGTCGATCCTTGATGGCTCGCTCGAGCGAAGGGACCCCGAAGGCATACCGAAATTGAGGCGACAAGACCCGCTCGGCGGCGCCGGCCGCCGCACGTATTCACGCAAACGCTCGGAAGATGTCGCTTAGTAAACTCCGCCGCCCACCCGCGAATCAGCTCCCGGCGACTATAGCCCCACCGACTCCCGCGTTTCAAAGCCCTGGCGAGGTTCGAAGATTCGGGCCCGAGCCGCAATCGGCCGCGGGACTCCGTCCACAGGCGGAAGCTTGCGGCGCGTCAGGTGCCGACCGAGATCGAGGGCGGCTCGCCGCCGCGCGGCAGCCCTTCGAGGGCGGCGAGCCGCTCCTCGAGCGCCTTCATGCGGATCGCGAGCTGCTCGTTCTCCTCGCGGGCGGCGACCACCATGTCGCGGAGCACGTCGAGCTCCTCTTGCTTGGCGATCTCCATGTCCTGCAGGAGGCGCTCGATTTGGCCCTTGAAGACAGTCTCGACCTCGCGGCGGACGCCCTGGGCGGCGCCGGCGGCGTCGGTCATCAGCCGGGCAATGTCGTCGAGGAAGCGGTTCGAGGTCGGGGCCATGGCTGCCGTTCGGGGTGAGAGGGCGTCGCCGGTTATGTGGCGCGTCCGGGGCGGGCCGGCAACAGGGTTGACGCAAGCCGGCCGGCGCGTTCAAACCCAGCGGCATGGGTCCAACCCTCCTGGCGCTGCCGTTTCCGGCGATCGACCCGATCGCCGTCGCCATCGGCCCGCTGGCGATCCGCTGGTACGCGCTCGCCTATATCGCCGGCCTCGTCGGCGGCTGGTGGCTTGCCCGGCGCCTCGCCGCGGCGCCCGAATACTGGACCGGCCTCAAGCAGCCGAGCCCGGGCGACATCGACGATCTGATCGTCTGGGTGGCGCTCGGCGTCGTCCTCGGCGGCCGCGTCGGCTACGTGCTGTTCTACAATTTCGAGTCCTACCTCGCCCGCCCGTCGGAGATCTTCGCGGTCTGGCGGGGCGGGATGTCATTCCACGGCGGCTTCCTCGGCGCGGTGCTCGCCATCGTGCTCTTCGCGCGCTCGCGGTCCTTGAGCGCGCTCGCCATGCTCGATCTCGCCGCCGTGGTGACGCCGATCGGGCTGTTCTTCGGCCGCATCGCGAACTTCATCAACGGCGAGCTGTGGGGCAGGCCGGCCTTCGACCTTCCCTTCGCCTTCGTGTTCCCGAACGCCGGCCCGGTGCCGCGCCATCCAAGCCAGCTCTACGAGGCCTTCGCCGAGGGCATCCTCCTGTTCGCGGTGGTCGGGCTCGCGGTGCGGCGGTTCGGCTTTCGCCGGCCGGGCCTCGTCGGCGGCATCTTCGTCCTCGGCTATGCGGTCGCGCGCATCGTCTGCGAGTTCTTCCGCGAACCCGATCCCCAGCTCGGCTTCCTCTTCGGCGCGTCGGTCGACGCGCTCGGCGGCGGCATCACCATGGGGATGCTGCTGTCGCTGCCGATGGCGCTCGTCGGCGCGACGGCGATCGCGCTCGCGCTGCGCGGCGTCACCCGGCCGCGCCTTGCCAAGGCGGTCGAAGCCTCCTCGGCGTGACGGGCCTCAGGGAGGAGCTGCGCCGGATGATCGCCGCCGACGGCCCGATCACGGTCGAGCGCTACATGGCGCTCTGCCTCGGCCACCCGGTGCATGGCTACTACCCGCGGCGCGATCCGTTCGGCGCGGCGGGCGATTTCGTCACGGCGCCGGAGATCAGCCAGATGTTCGGCGAGCTCATCGGCCTGTGGGCGGTCGAGACCTGGCG
>JAJKJG010000308.1 GCA_021154065.1 Methylobacterium sp. | reverse complement strand
CGCCTTGCGGCCGTCCTCAAGCCGCGCGTTCCAGAGCGCCCAGGCATGGATCATGCGCGGCCAGATTTCGAGCGTGACCGCGACGTCGGCCGCGCCCATGGCCGCGGCGAGGCGGGTTGCGTCATCGAGAAGCGTCTCGGCCGAGCCGACCTGGATGAGCGTCGGCGAGAAGCCGAAGAAGTCGGCGAAGAGCGGAGAGATCAGCGGATCAGTACGGTCGAGCGGCGCGGGCACGTAGGCGTCCGCGAGCTCGCCGAGATAGCCCTTGTGGATGAGCGGATCGTCCGCGTCCTTGCTCGCGAGGCTCGCGCCCGACATCGTGAGATCGGTCCAGGGCGAGACGAGCCAGGTGCAGGCGGGCCCGTCCTCGCTCGCCGCGCGGAGGCGGTTGACCAGCGCGATCGTCAGGTTCCCGCCGGCGCTGTCGCCGCCGACGGCGATCGCGCCGGCAGCGATGCCCTGCGCACGCAGGAAGCGCCACGCGGCGAGCGCGTCCTCATGCGCGGTTGGGAAGGGATGCTCGGGCGCAAGGCGGTAGCCGACCGCGAGCGTGCGCCTGCGCGCCGCGCGTCCGACCTCCGTCACCATACGGCGGTGGCTCAGGATCGAGCCCGAGCAAAAGCCGCCTCCGTGGAAGAACAGCAGCACGCGCGAGGGGTCGGCGCCGGGCGCGACCGACCACTCCCCCGGCACGCCGCCGCAATCGACCGGCTCGCAGCGGATGTCGTCGGCGACGGGCCAGACCGAGCCGACCTCCTCGAGACGTGCCCGCCGGTCAGCCCAGCCGACCGGGCGGGCCTTTTCAGCGAGCATCGCTCGGATGGCCCCGATTTCCTCGTATGCCATGTAAGCAGACCCCTCCGTGCGAACAGTTGCCAGGTCCCTTGATAAACTCGGCGAAGGCGTCGGCGTAATCGGGCATGCCACCGGGAAAACACCGCCCGATTCTGCCGGCCGTGGTCGCCTCGATGAGCGGCGGCTCGGAGCACCATAGACGCTCGGGCCGCCGCGATGCCGATCCGGTCACCACCGCGGTGGTGACGGCGACCGAGACACCGGCCATGCTGGTAACGACGGCCCGGTGGCAGAGGACGCCCACCTCGGGCCAGATAGAAAGCGCAGGGACACGCTTCGCTTTCAGACAGGCTAAACCCGAGTTAGAACGTCGATCGCCACTCCTGAGCCTTCTCCGTGCCGCAGAGGCGCTATTCGGCAGGCGAGCGCCGGCGAAGCCTCGTCCGCCCGCGTTCAGGCTCCGCTCGAACCTCAGTTCGTCATGGCGTTAGCCCGCCACCGCGAGAAAAGGGATCAGACTAGGAGTTCTGCAGGAGTCGGTTAGGTCGGTTGAATATCTGAGTGAGCACCGCCTGGGCCCGCCGGCTTTACCGGCTTAACCGACTTTACCGACTTAAGAATAGGTCTCCTGAGACGGAGGTTCGAGCCTTTGGGCGAGAGTTCGCCGCCGAGTTGCCGGCCGGTTTGGTCGGTTAGGTCGGATAAGTCGGGATTTCGCTACCGGTGCTTGTCGTGCTGTGGCCGGCCCGGGCCCTGTCTCCGCGGCGGCGCGCCGCCACGGCATCTCGCGATCGCAGCTTCTGGCTTTTGGTCGCGACCTGCGAAGCTGAACGAAGGGCGAACCGGTACCTGGCTTCGTGATCGTGCCGAGCCGCCCACCGCCGCGACGCCGAACAGGGCATCGCGCTGCGCCAAGCCGGTGACGATCGCATCGAGATCGTGCTGGCTCGCCGGCGGCGCATCATCGTTGAGACCGGCGGCGACCGCTAAGCGGGTGCCGACCGTGGCCGATCAGGTCGGCGCCTGCACGACGATCCTGCAGCCGCTGTATCGGCTCATCGACGATCCGCTTGCGTGGCTGGCCCACGTCTCCCGCGCATCCAATGCCCATCCGGCTCGCGCCCTCGACGATCTCCTCCCTTGGCACTCGGGAGCCGCTCAGGCCGACATCCCCGCGGCTGCGTAGCATCGCACGTCCGGATCACGCCTGACCCGCGGCCTCACCGTGCTTTCGATTAGGCTGCTCTTCAGTACGGAATGGAGTCATCGTCGCGCTCGGGTCTGGTCTCCCACGCGTCGGTCGCGTCCCATTGCACCGGGAAGAACAGCTCGTCCCATTTTGCGCGGGCTATTGGAAGAGGCGGAACCACGTAGCCGCTCGGTCTCTGGTTCCGCCGCTTGACATAGCCGAACCCGCGCTCGCCGAGAAAGTCGGCGACAGCGTTATGAGTAACATCGGTCCGCCGTGTTGCGCGTCGCACCTCCTCAGTCAGGGCCTTGGTGGGCAAGAGCATCGAACCGCCGCCGAGGTCCTCGCCCTCCGGCAGTTCACCGATTACGAGACAGTCATGAAACGTCTTCTGGATCGCATCTAAACTGGCGACCTTTTGCCGCGCCAGCTCATCGGTATCAGGCCGAGCCTGCTCAGGGTGCCAGTTGCCGAGCGGCAAATGGAGCAAGTCGTGCATCATAGCCGCTAAGCCGCCGTTCTCGATCTCGTCGACGAGCGCCGAGAAATATTCTGCATCGCCCTTCCGCCGGTCCGAAACGGCGAACACGGCGAAGCGCCGCGCGCCGATGCTCGCCGGCACGACCCAATCGTTGTTCGAGGCCATGACAATATGGAGGTGGTTGGGCGCGGCGACGGTGTCGACGCCCTTGGCCTCGATCGGGATCGTGGGCTCGGTGATCAGGCCCTTCAGCGTTCCTTCGCCGTCGCTGTTCGGGACGATGGCCTCGTCCGCGAAGAGAAAGCAGCGATGACGTAGATGGGCGTTGAATCGCCCTGCCACATGGAGCATGTTTTGGACGCGCAGGCCGTGAACCCCGAAGGCGTCCACCAGCGCATTGCAAAACAACCCTTTTCCGACGCCCTCGCCCCCTTTGAAGACCAGCGCTACGCGAGGCGGCGTCGCCGGGTTTTGTAGGCACCATGCGGTCCAGTTCAGGTTATAATCGGCGTGCGCAGCGTTCCCGTCGGCAAGAATATCGGTGATATGTTCGCGGAGCCGCGGCCATTTGCCGGGCCGCGGGTCGACGCCGAACCCCTTCCAGAGGTTGTACGTATCCCGGTCGCAGCTTTCCGTCGGATCGAGCACGAACCCGCGGCGGTAATAGCGGCGCTGCGGGCTATGCTTCCATATCCGTGACGCGGGCACCATCTTCCCGTCTTCGGTGCGGACCTGCATCGGGGCGAGTTCAAAATCGAACGCCTCCGCTTGCATGACGTCTAGTGTCCCGTCTGGCTCCTCGCGGTAGTACTGAACCCGCCGGCCCTCGAGCACGGCGAAGTACTTACGATTGATAATCGCGACCGCGTCGTCGCCGACGGCATCGCGAGCACGCTGCGCTTGCCGGGCGGCGTACTCGTCGGGCCGCTTCTTATCGACGACCGACGCGCTGATGCCGTGGTCGGGATTGGTGATGATGGCGATGATCGCTTCATCGCGAAGGCCGGCACGGGCAAGCTCGCAACAGACGTAGAACAACCATTCGGATCGGCTCGGGAGCCTCTCGGGCTCGCCCGGATCATGGCCGTGTACGATCACGGTGCGCACGTTCGTCGGAACCCTCTCAAGGAGTTCCTTCAAGTCGGCTTTGTCGGCCGCCGACGCAGGCCCCGCTACGTCGGAGCGCACGGCGGGCGGCTGAGCGGTTGGCGCCGCCTTAAACTCGGCAAGGTCGTAGATGCGGTCGGCGTTGTACTCGACGAGGCGCGAAAGGGCCGGAACGCGACCGCGCTTTCGCTTTGTTTCGTTCGGGACGTTGATGGTCCCGGGAAGGCGCATAATGCGATCGAGATTCGAGACACCACGATCGCCCCCCAAGTCGAGCGCCATCTGCTTGTTGTAGGCTTCTAGCTTCGCAGCGGCGTCTTCAGACCCGTTTGCCGGGTGTTCTTTGTTCAGGATCCAGAACGCTTGATAGCCACCGCCGCTGTCGATCATGATCGTCGGCGGCGTCGCGTACGAAGCGATGATGCTACGGATGCGCTCGCGCTCGCTCTTGATGTCCTCCCCTTCCTTCGGGTCGATGTCCGCGTGGATTGCGATCATGCCCCGAACATCGCTCTTCTTTGCCTTCACGCCGCGTCCGTTTAGCGGGTGGAGCGTGGGATTGACCGAGAAGTAGAGATTTGCGTTACCTTGGCGGGCGTCGATCCATTGGCGAAGGGGTTCCTGCTCTTCGGCCGGTCGGAAGGTCGCGGACTCGACCCCGCGATCGTCCGGAATAATCGCGGTGAGTACGATGGGGTTTGACCCCCGGTAGCGGACCAGGAAGTCGACGGCCTCTCCGGTCTGGGGATCAGGAAGGGTCATGCGACCCTCCCCTGTTGGATTCCAGCCGTCCGATCAGGAGGTGTAACCGGCTGAGTGGACGGTTCGGCCTCCCATCCGGCAGAAAAGGCTTGACCGTGGACGGCTGGTTGATGAACCGAAAAGCACTCGCCCGTGAGCCGAACCTAAGCGCTTCCTCCGGACAATGAGTTACATCGAAGGCGCCTGTACAATTCGGCGATTTCGGGCTCTGGTGATCGGGGTCGTACCACTTTATAAATCCCTCACCGGGTAAAACGATAACGTACTCTTTACCTTCCGGATGGACGGGGTTATTCTCCCGAGTGTCAGCTGGCGAGCGGACAGATCCCGGAGCCCGCCCGAGGTTCGCGCCTCGGCGGGTTTCGTTGTTCTTTGCCATGGCTCAAGCCGCGTCATCGGCTCGCGGCCCGTGCTGCCGCTGCGCCGCTCGGGACGCGACCCACGCCAACACTTCAGAGCGCAGCCAAACCACGCGCTGCGGGGCGAGGTGAACTTGGCGAGGAAAGCGCCGGAGCCCGATGAGCTTGTAGATTGTTGGCTTGCTGAGGCGCGTGAGGACCGCGACCTCCCGGACGGTTAACAGTTGATCTTCGGTAGTCATGCTGATGCTCTCGTGTTGCGTTAACTTCGAGAGATCTAAGCAAACTAGCGGGTACGGACGATCCTGGTAAATTCGACGAGGTATCGGGAATTACCTAAACCTCCTCCTCTTCGCTTTGATGTACTCCAGCAATGTGTAATGGGCTCGCTCGCGAGCGAGCGCCGGGTCTTTAAGGTGGTCGTCGACGTGGTGTAGGCAGTCACCCAGAAAGTGGATGAAGGCATTGTGCTTCTCGCGCTTGCCCGGGGCCGGGTTGCCGCCTGCCTTTACCCAGAGTTGTCGAAGCGCTCCGATGCAGTACACCCTTGCCAAGTTGCGAGGCTTTCCTCGTCTTGGCGCCTCCACCCAGCTAAGCAACTCATCGACTTGGTACGCCACACTCGCTAGGTGGGTCGCCCCCGTGGGGAGCCCTCGATAGGCCTTGTCGAGTTCATCGTCGGTGAGCAGCCACTGCTTGTCGGCGGCAGTGAGCCTACACAGCGCTGCCTGTAGGACTTCGAGCTTCTTGATCAGACCAGGACTGTTTCGCAGAAACGCAAAGCGCCGTTCGCCTTGCTCATAGGCATCTCGGACAAAAGCTTGCTCTTCTGGGCTGAGACTCGCCCACCCCTTCAGCTCCTGCCACCTCAGCTCCACTGCCTGCCCCACAGCTCCAGAGCCGCGCGCTTCTCGTCGAGGTAACTGTATCTGTTGTAGGTGCCGGCCACGCCCTCGATGACGTGCCCGAGCACCCGCTCGATGTGCTCCTGCGGCACGCCGAGGCGGGCCATGTGTGTAGCAACCGAGCGGCGCAGGTCGTGAATGACCCAGTTATGCACCTTGGAGAGCCGGTCGAGGCGAACCTTCGCAGTGCTAAAGCCAGTGACCGGTTTGAGCCCGGCCGTTGTTGAGAAGAAGTAGTCGCCAGGACTCCATCGTGGCAACGAGGCGAGGATGCGCAGCGACGGCTCTGCCGAAGGGACCGCGTGCGGCCGCCCGGTTTTGTAGGAGGCAGCCGGGATTTCGAGCGTTCGCAGGTCCTGGAGTAGCCAACGTCGGCGTGCCAACGCGATCTCGCTCCGTCGCTGCCCGGTAAAAATTAGCAGCCGGAACAGCGGCCCGAATGGGTAGCCCATCTGCTCCGCACCGTCCGAGATCGCTCGCAACTCCTCCATGGACAGAACGCGCTCGCGCGGGCGGTAGGCAATCTCGGGCCGCTCCATGCCGGCCAGAGGGCTTGCGGTGACGATGCCGCGGTCAACGGACCAGTTGAACAGTTTGGTTAGATGCTTTCGCACCTCCCGGGCCATTGCCACTCTTCCGTCAGCGACAAGTCGGTCAAGCAGCTCATGGGCGTCCGCGCGTCGAATGTCATGGATCGCCACCTCGCCCCAGCCAGGTAGGACGTAGCGCTGGAGCAGTGCCTGGGCCTCTCTCCACTTCTTCGTGTTTGGCTTGGCGTAGAGCGCAATGAATCGATCGCTGACAGCACTGACTGTTTGGGCCTGTCGCGACTGCGCTTCGTGCTGACGCTGACGGGCAGGGTCGCGCCCATGATCAGCGGCGTCGACAACAGCGCGTGCCTGCTCGCGCGCGGTGCGCAGGTCCAGGAGAGGGTAGTGGCCTAGGGTGATTCGGCGAAGCGCGCCCCGCACGCCCCCTGGACCCTGACCCGCGACTCGATAAAGCACGGACCAGCTTTTCTTCCCGCTCTCCGTCACCCGTAGCATGAGACCTGGCGCCAGTTCGTCGTGGATCTCAAGGCGTCTCCTTGGATCGGGCGCGACTCGCTTCACGCCGATCTCAGTCAGGCGGCTTTTCATTGGATTAGCTCAATCGCTCGGGCCAAAGCGCACCAATCGGGTAACGCTTCTCGATACGGCGATATCCCCTACGGTACTCTACGTAAACGACTTAAGTGATCTAAAGCATTCCCTAGGAGTTCCGGTCCGAGGTTCACGACGGAGAATGGATCGCGCGGAGGCCAGGGTCGCCTCGATTCGTTGTTCGACTCGCCGATGGCGCAGGACCGCGAAGCCTACCTCATCGCCCGGCGCGGCCGGCGCGAGCGACATCTCTCGGGAGACCAGCGTTGTTGCCGTACTTCGGGCGTGTTCGCGGGGTAATAAGGGGTAACGAGCTAGGTGGCTATTCCCCCTTACGGCGCGAGACTCGGCGGGATTGCTGCAGACCGTTGAGGTGCCGCTTTCGATTGGAGAACGCGACCGCCAGAGACCACCTCGGCCCGCCGCAGAATGCCGATCGCGCCCTTGGTAAGGGAGAGGTCGTGGGTTCGATCCCCCCTCGCAGCACCATCAAAGCCCGCACGTCGCGTTCAGCGATTCCAGCAACGGAACAGATTGTCGTGAGGGCCTACGTCAACAACCGCATACAGGTCCGCCGCGTCCTTCCGGAGGATGATTCGGTCGCCATTGGGCGCCGTTTATGATGAAATGGCCGGCCGCCCCTTCCAGGACGCGGAACCTGAGGCTTGCAAGAGACGGATCCTGCAAGAACTTTGCGAGGGACGCTCGGGCGGCCTTCTGACGATCCGGAGGTAAGCCGCCAAGCCTCTCCAAGAAGCTCTTCTCGATCGTGAGGCGCGTCGTCACGCCATGGCCGACCGCAGATGGCTTTCCAACGCAGCAGGATCATCGAATGTCGGGCCGCCCTTTGCGTCCGGATCGAAGCGCGCGCGCAACGCCCGCAGGAAGAGGCCGAAATCGGCGCGTTCGCTGTGTTGGCGCTCCAGCAGCCCCGCGGCTCGCTCCATGAACTCGCGCGCCATCGCGCCGTGTCGAGGTGAGACACGCAAGCCGCGCTTCACCAAACGCTCCCAGCGTCGCTGATCTTCGCGGGCTTCCTTCGCCATCAGGGCCTGCCGCTCGTCAACCGCAGCGATGATGCGGTCCAGAGCCGCTACCTCGTCGGGGCCGGCCTCCACCGAACGATGCTCAAGACCTGTCCAGAGTTCCTCGCGAAGAGCGCGACCGCGCGTCACCCACTGATCAAGCGCCTGCGCCGCCTCATCGTAGCGACGCTGGTTCTCCGCCTTGACGGCCGCAAGTGTGCCGTCGTGCTCGAACACGGACCGCACGATGGCCGGAGGCGGTGCAAGCGCGTGGCTCAAAGGGTCGATGAGGGCCGGGTCGAACATAGGACCCCATATACCGCGGACGACCCTAAACGTCACGTTCGGCAATGCACCCCGAGGACGCTCGGCGGCTGCCCTACTCCCGCTCCAAAATCCCGGCGATCGCCTGGATGCGGTTGCGGACGTATTTCGGCAGGCCGGCGCTGATCGAGGTGCCGGTGTTGAAGGACGAGTTGCCGACGAGCACCTGCGCCGGGACCATGTTGCGCAGCACCGGCACGCGCTCGAACTCCTTCTTCTTCTCGAGCACGTCGGACTTGACGCCGAGCGCCATGAGGGCGGTGACGACGGTCTTGCCCGGGTCCGAGGGGTGCGGCTGGAACACCGCCAGAAGCTTGCCGAAGCTCATGATCTGGTTGACGAAGAACAGGTTCTGCTCGAGCGCGCCGGCGACCGGCTGATCGAGCCCGGTCAGGCGCATGAGGGCCGGCTGCGCAGCCTCGGCGCCCGACAGCACGCGCAGCTCGCTCTGGAAGTCGATCGCCTCGGCGATCTTCTTTCCCCCTTCCTCGAGCTTGTTCGCGAGCTTGATCCCCATCGGCAGCTTGCCTTCGAGGTCGTAATGCGAGTCGATGCAGACCGCGCCCGGCGCCTCGCACCAGCGCCGGTCGGGGTGGCGGTTGTAGGCCGCCTCCGGCTCCTTCTGCGGCATCGCGTCGGCGGCCGCGAGCGCGCGATGGCGGATCGAGGGGTCGACCTTCTGCAGGAACGGCAGGCTCGCGTAGCGGCGAAGGTCGATCGAGGCAGCCGCCTTCGGCAGCACGAAGCGCGCCTCCGCGACGTACATGTGGAGCTTCTTCTTGTAGGGCTTCGTCACGCCGTTGAGCGTCACGCTGACGGTCGGCTCGACATAGGCGGGATGGAGCGCGAGCAGCTGCTTCTGCAGCGGGCGGGCGCGCTCCCAATCCTCGAAGCGGACGAGCCCGGTGCCGGGGTCGGCGAGCTCGTCGCCCTTGTGGTCGCTGAAGATGATGGTCCGCGGCGCGATCTCGGCCGGCGCGACGGCGGTCGCCGCGGCAACCTCCTTCAGCCGGAACTCCTGCGCCGACGCGGCGCCCGCAGAAGCGAGCGCCAACACGGCAAGAAGGACGGGGATGGTTCGCATCTTTAGTAGATCTGGTTGCGCCAGGGATAATCGGGGTCGACCCGCCGCGAGCGCCGCTGGCGCGGGTCCTCATCCTCCCACCAGGGCGGCGTCGTCGGCTGGCGCCAGCCCGGCTGCTGCTGCTGCATGCCGGGATCGTCGCGCCACCACGGCGCCTGCGCGTAGGCGCCGCGGCCCTGACGCTCGTCGCCCCAGACGCCGGCGCTGTCGCCGTCGGCGCCGTAGCCGTAGCCCGGATACCGCGAGGCATAGGCCTGCTCGGCCGGCACGAGGCGGTACTGGGTCTCGTCGAGGCGGCCTTGCAGGTCGAGGCGGAAATGCTCGACGAAGGCGGTGCGGCTGCGGTCGGTCAGGCGGTCGCCGCTGCGCAGGTCGATCGGCAGGTCGACGAGCTGGCGGCTTGCCGCCGCCGAGGGCGGCGCCAGCGCGACCTTCGGCACGCCCGAGGCCCAGGCCGCCTGCAGGATCGGCTCGAAGATCGGGATCGCCACCTTGGCCCCGGTCTGGCCCGGCCCGAGGGTGCGGCGCTTGCCGTCGGCGTTGTCGTAGCCGACCCAGACCGCGATCGTGACGTCGTTGGTGAAGCCGACGAACCAGGCGTCGGCCTCGCCGTCGGTGGTTCCGGTCTTGCCGCCGACATAGGCCGCGTGGCGGCGCATCGAGGCCGCGGTGCCGCGCTCGACGACGCCCTGGAGCATGGTCTTGAGCTGGTAGAAGGCGACGCGGTCGGCCGAGCCGAGCGAGACCGGCGGCTTTACCGTGTGGGCGTAGATCGCCTGCCCGTTCTCCTCGACGGCCTCGAGCGCGTATGGGGTCGGGCGCGCGCCCTCGTTCGCGACCGCGGCGTAGAAGGCGGCAAGATCGAGGAGCCGCACCGGCTGGGCGCCGAGCACGAACGGGTAGTAGCGCTCGCATTCGAGGTAGAGCTGCGCCTCCATGGCGAGCTCGCAAACCCGCGACAGGCTCTGCTCCGGGTCGCGGTTGATGGCGCCGTCGAGGAGGCGCGCGGTGACGAGGTTCTTCGAGTTCTCGAGCGCGCGCCGCAGCGTCACGAGGCCCGACGCGCCGCGGTCGTAGTTGCGCGGCGACCAGTAGTCCTGCGGCCGCGACGAGCGCCCGCCGACCGGCGGCAGCGTCACCGGCGCGTCCCAGACGAGCGTGTTCGGCTGCAGCCCCTTGGCGAGCGCAGCGAGGTAAGTCAGCGGCTTCAGCGTCGAGCCCGGCTGGCGGTGGGACTGGGTCGTCCGGTTGAGCTGGCTCAGCGGGTAGGAGAAGCCGCCCGCCATGGCGAGGATGCGCCCGCTCTGGTTCTCGAGCACGAGCGCCGCGCCCTGAACCATCGGGCGCACCCGCAGCTCGGCGCGGGCGCTTCTCTGGCCGCCTTTGCCCCTCCCCTTGGCGTCGACTTTTCCCTCGCTGACGCGGACGCGGACGACGTCGTGCAGGTTGAGGGCGCGCCGGATGCCGGCGCTCCAGGCGTTGAGCGGCACGATGCGGCCGTCGGCGAGACCGACGCGCACGACCTCGCCGTCGCGCGTCTTTGTCTTGTCCACGACGATGGCGGCCGGCCAATGCACGTCGTAGAGCGGCAGCCGAGCCCGCTCAAGCGCCTGCAGCCACACAGGTTTGGGCGCGCCCGCGGCGGCGCCGTCGGACTTTTCGGGCGCCGTTTCGAGCCTTTTGATTGTCTCGGCAAGATTCGCCTCGGCGCCCTCGAAGCGCATGCGCCCGGTCGAGAGCTCGTAGCGGGCGAGCCCCTCCTGGAGGGCGCCCTCGGTCGCGCGCTGGAGCGGCGCGTTGAGGGTCGAGCGGACGACGTAGGAAGCGCTCGTCAGGCCGTCGACGCCGGCGAAGGTCTTGGCCTCGCGGTTGAGGTGGTCGACGAAGTGGAGCCCGGCATCGCGCCGCGGCCGCTCGAAGGCGGCAAGCACGGTCTTTGCCGCAAGCGCCCGCTGCATCTCGTCCGCCGAGATGGCGCCGTCCTCCTTCATGCGGTTCAGCACATAGGCGAGGCGCTCCTGGGCGCGCTCGGGGAAGCGGTCGGGGCTGTAATAGTTCGGCCCCTTCGGCAGGCCGGCGAGGAGCGCCCCCTCGGCGAGGGTCAGGTCCCTCGCCGTCTTGCCGAACCAGCTCCGCGCCGCCATCTCGACGCCCCAGGAGGCGCGACCGAGATAGATGGTGTTGAGGTAGAGCTCGAGGATCTCGGGCTTCGTCATGGCGCGCTCGAGGCGCGAGGCGACGATCATCTCGCGAATCTTGCGCTCGTAGGTGACGTCGTCGCCGACGAGGAGGTTCTTGGCGATCTGCTGGGTGATGGTCGAGCCGCCCTGCGGCCGGCCGGGCTTCGCCAGGTTGCCGATGAAGGCGCGGATGACGCCGCGCTCGTCGATGCCCTTGTGCTGGAAGAAGCGCTTGTCCTCGGCGGCGACGAAGGCTTGTCGGACATGCTCCGGGATGTCGGCGAGCGGCACGCGCAGGCGGCGGTTGTCGGGCTCGTAGAGCTCGGCGAAGCGCTCGCCGCGGCCGTCGAGAACGAGGCTCGCGCCCGGCAGCTTTCCGCCCTTCAGCCGCGCGTGGTCTGGAAGCT
>JAJKJG010000307.1 GCA_021154065.1 Methylobacterium sp. | reverse complement strand
GGCGGTGAGAATGCGGGCGAGGTCTTCCTCGTGCTCGACCATGAGTCCATGCCAAGCCTCGATCAGGGCGGCGCGCTCCGCATGAGTTTTGCGCTTCCAGGGCGCGAAGGCACGCCCGGCCGCCTCGATCGCGGCCCGCGTTTCCTCTTTGCCCATGTCGGGCACGGTTCCGATAGCGCTCTGGCTCGCGGGATCCAGGACCTCCACAGTCGCGGCCGAGCGCGCGTCCTGCCACCGGCCATCGATCAGGCCCTGAAAACGTAGGAGGTCCTTGTTCTTCAACTGCATGTCATCATCCTTCGCTCGTGCCAACGCCTCGGGCCGTCGTCGCCTCGACGGCCGCATCACGTCTGCGGTCGCGTCGCGCTAGTCGACGTGCTCGAGCATCAGGGCGCTCGACCAGGGCACCTCGACGATGGACGGTCGCGCGCTCCACCTCGCCGTCGCTACCTCGAGGACCTCACCATCCAGACCCAGCATCGCCGGGTGGACCGGGATGAGCGCCACCGCCTCGCCTTTTCCGGATGTCCGTCACTCGTAGACGCAGACGTAGATCTTGCGCACCGTCTCGAGCGTGCGCCACACGCCGACGAAGCCCGGCTTCATGACGAAGCTGTCGCCGGCCCGGTAGGTCCTGGTCTCGCCGCCCTTCTCCTCGATCTCGATGAGACCCGACAGGATGTGGCAGAACTCGAAGGCCTTGCCCTTAATCGAATGGGTCTCGCCCGGGGTCGCTTCCCAGACACCGCTCTTAATCATCTCGCCGCGCGAATCGTCCTGTGCCCAGGTCTTGAACTCGGGCGAGCCCGAGATCAGGCGCTCGGGCAGCGGCAGAGCCGCCTTGGGCGTGAACTTCGGATCGGTGTCGATGGTGACGAGAAGCGACATGTCTGTCTCCTTGGGTTTGTGTTCAGTACCCGCGCGCGCGATCGACCAGGCCGACCATCGGCTGGCCGGCTTGGTGGCGGCGGATGTTGTCGATCACAGCGCGGGCGGCCGTGT
This sequence comes from Methylobacterium sp., assembly GCA_021154065.1. The sequence goes on along the minus strand of JAJKJG010000307.1, from coordinate 6,283 downwards.
GAGACTGGGTGACGCTCGCCACATGCGGCGTGATCACCAACTTCGGGTGGCGCCACAACGGGTGCCCCTGCGGCAACGGCTCGGGGTCCGTCACGTCGAGCACGGCCGCTGACAAGTGTCCGGTGTCGAGCGCGGCGAGGAGGGCTGGGCCGTCGAGCTGAGGGCCCCGCCCGGTGTGAACCAGGGCCGCTCCCCGCGGCAGGCGGGCGAATAGGTCGGCATTCAGAAACCGGCGCGTCTCCTCCGTCAGCGGCAGCAGGCAGACGAGAACGTCCGTTCGCGCGAGGAAGTCCGGCAATTGGTCGGCCCCGTGGAAGCAGGTGACGCCCTCGATCGCGTGGGCCGACCGGCTCCAGCCGGCCAGTGGAAAGCCGAAAGGCGCGAGGCGCTCCAGTGCCGCCTGCGCCAGAATGCCGAGGCCCAGAAAGCCGACGCGCCGCTCGCTTGCCTGCCGGGGCGGCAGGGCGCGCCAGACCTCCTCCCGTTGCTGTCCGACATAGGCCGGCAAGTCGCGGTGAAGCGCCAGAACGGCGAGCGCGATGTATTCCTGCATCATGCGGATAATGCCGTCCTCGACCATCCGCACGACCGCGACCTCGGGGGCCAAGGCCGCCGTGTGGAACTGGTCAACGCCTGCGCCGATGGAGTAAACGACCTCCAGCCGGCGGAAGCGGTCGAGGCGCTCGGGGATACTCCACGTGATGAGGTAGCGAACGTCGTCCGCCTCAACGGTCGCCGCATCATCCGCGAAGACGACGTCCGGGAGATACCGCGAGAATGCCTCGCGGAACACGGCCGCGCGTTCCGCGGTCGAGTTGAAGAGGAAGACGGGGCGCTCGTTCATGCGCAGAGCCTTTCGCCGAGTGTCAAGATCATCGCCAGGCACTCGTCGAGCTCGCCGCGTGTGATGTATTCGTCGGGCCGATGGGCGCGCGCGATGTCGCCCGGCCCGCAAATGATGGCGTCGAAGCCCGCTTCCTGGAAAAGGCCTGCCTCCGTGCCGTAGCTCACCGCCGGCTGCGGTGTTCTCGCGGTCAGTTCGACGACCAACGCCGCCAAAGCACTGTCCGGTGCCAGGGCCAGCGCGGGATAAGCGGATAGTTCCTGCCAGCCGACAGCGAAGCCCTCGGTCTCCAGCGCCTCCAGCCGGGCACGGACTGGCTCCAGCAGCGCACGTGGTACGGCGCCGGACACGGCGCGAACCTCTATCTCGGCAGTGCAACGGTCGGGGATCACGTTGAGCGCGCGCCCCCCAGCAACGATTCCGATCTGCAGCGAGGAGTAGGGCGGCTCGAAGCGCGTATCGAAGGGGCCGCCTTCCAGCGCGCGCGCCTGCGCCACCGCCTCGGCCAGGACCACCGTCATCGCGTGGATGGAGTTGAGCCCCAGATCCGGCCGCGACGAGTGGCCGGAGCGGCCGGTGACGGCCAGCCGCGCTGCCGCCTTGCCCTTGTGAGCCAACACCGCCCGAAGGCCGCTCGGCTCGCCGACGATGACGCCGAGCGGGGCCGGGCAAAGGGAGGGAAGCGCGGCGATCATGTGCGGCACGCCGCGGCAGCCCGCCTCTTCGTCATAGGAGAAAGCGAAGTGGATCGGTCGCCTGAGAGGAAGCACCGCGAGAGCCGGCAGCGCGGCGAGCGCGCAGGCGAGAAAGCCCTTCATGTCGGTCGTGCCCCGGCCGAAGAGACGCTCGCCTTGAGGCCGCAGCACGAACGGGTCGGAACTCCAGCCATCCTCGTCGGCGGGCACGACGTCCGTGTGGCCGGACAGAACATAGCCCGACGCGCCTGACGGCCCGATCGTCGCAAAGAGGTTGGCCCGGTCGCCTTCCGGCCCCGGCAGGACGTGCACCCTGGCCCCATTGGACCGGCAATGGTCGGCAATCCATCCGACGATCGGATCGTTGGGCGTGCCAACTACGGACGGGAAGGCCACCAGTCTCGCCAGCACGTCCTCCACCATTGCCCGCCTCCATTCGGAACTGGCCAAAGTATGAAGAAAGTCGTCCAGCGTTCCTGCCGTAAATCGGGGAGCTTCAGAGGAACATGCCGAAGATCTCTCGCTCTGCAGAGGAACCTTCCGCTCGGGTCGGATCACCTTACTGCAGGCGGTGCCTGAGTTAGACCACGGCGAATCGGGGCTCGTCCGCAAGGGACGACGAGTGCCGCCGCGTGCAGCTTCACCAGGACCTAAAACGCGATCGAGAAGCCTGAACCCATCATGGAAACCTCAATCATCCATCGCGGGGGCGAGACGGACGATGTGGCCGTGGTGCCCTTCTCGAAAGCCCATCTTCCTGGCGCGCTGAAGCTGTCCCAGGAGATGTCTTGGCCCTATCGGATCGAGGACTGGGCTTTCGCCCTCAAGGTCGGCCAGGGCTTCGTCCTGGAGCGCGCCGGCGAGGTGATCGGGACGGCGGCTTGGTTTCCCTATGGCGACACGCACGCGACCGTCGGCATGATCATTGTATCCGGCGAGGCTCAGTGGCGCGGATTCGGGGCGCGGTTGGTCGACACGCTACTCGATGCCGCGAAAGGGCGAACCATTCTCCTCAACGCCACCGCGCAAGGCCGGGCGCTGTACGAGCGCCGCGGTTTCGGGTCGGTCAGTATCATCCACCAGTATCAGGGCATTCCCAAGGGCCGGCACGAGACGCCCCCGCCCGACGTCGTTCGCGCGATGGAGCCGTCGGACTTCGACGCCGTTGCGCGTCTCGACGGGCAGGCCACGGGTTTTGAGCGGGGCCCGTTGCTCCGGCGCCTTCTCGAAGTCGGTGAGGCGCAGGTTCTTCTTCGCGACGGCGAGCCGGTCGGTTACGCGATTGCCCGGCACTTTGGCCGGGGATACGTCGTCGGGCCCGTGGTCGCGGAAGAGGCCTCCGGGGCGCGGCTTCTCATCGAGGCGGCGCTTTCGCGCCTCCAGGGCTGCTTCGTGCGCATCGACACGGCGGCCATCCCCGAACTCTCGCCCTGGCTCGAGGAGATCGGCCTTTCGCAGGTCAGCGATGCCCTCACCATGGTCCGCGGCACGCTGCCCCCGACCGGGCCCGCGCGCGTCTTCGCCCTTTCCAATCAGTCGTTCAACTAGGAGCATCGGGATGCCGCGATCCGACGCCGCGACCTTGGCCACGTTGGCTACGCCCGCTTTGGTTCTGGACACAAGCCGGCTGGACCGCAACCTCGCGCGCCTCCGCACGCGCATGGCGGAACGCGGCGTCACGTTGCGACCGCACATGAAGACCGCCAAGTCTATTGACGTGGCCCGGCGCGCCTTTCCGACTGGGCCCGGCCCGATCACGATCTCCACCCTGGCGGAGGCCGAATACTTCGCCGGATACGGCTATCGCGACATGACCTATGCCGTCGGCATCTCGCGGCACACGGCCGAGCGGGCGATGCGCCTTCGCGAGGCGGGCGTCGACATCAAGATGCTGCTCGACACGGTGGAGCAGGCCGCGATCGCTGGCGAGGCCGGCCGGGCGGCGGGGGTGACGCCCGCAGCCTTCATCGAGATTGACTGCGACGGCCATCGCGGCGGGCTGCTGGTCACCGATCCCAAGCTCCTCGAGGTGGCGGCGGCGCTGGAGGCGACCGGCATCGCACTCGCGGGTGTCCTGACCCATGCCGGCGAGTCCTACGCCCTCACGTCCGAAGCCCTCGAAGCAGCGGCCGAGAACGAGCGGGCCGTCGCCGTGGACGCCGCCACGCGCCTGCGCGCGGCCGGGCACGAATGCCCCATCGTCAGCGTAGGCTCGACGCCGACCGCCCATTTCGCGACGGCGCTCGACGGTGTCACGGAGATGCGCGCAGGCGTCTACATGTTCTTCGACCTCGTGATGCACGGCGTCGGCGTCTGCACGACCGACGATATCGCGCTTTCAGTCCTCTCGACGGTGATCGGTGCTAAGCCCGAGAAGGGCTGGATCATGGTCGACGCGGGCTGGATGGCGCTGTCGCGCGATCGGGGCACGGCGGCTCAACGAGTGGACCAGGGCTACGGCCTCGTCACCGACCCCGATGGCAGGCTCTATCCCGATCTGATCGTCGCCTGTGCCAGCCAGGAGCACGGCACTCTTGCCATCCGCTCCGGCTCGTCGCAGCCGCTGCCGGAGCTGCCCGTCGGCGCCAAGGTCCGCATCCTGCCTAACCACGCCTGCGCGACCGGGTCGCAGCACGAGCGCTACCACGTGGTTCCTGGCCCGGGCGGCGCGGTCGAGGCCGAGTGGCCCCGCATTCGCGGCTGGTAGAGCCCGAAGCGCCGCGGCTTCCCCTGCCACCATTCGAGCCCCGGGAGCCCACATGAAGCTCACATCCTACTGGCTGGACACGTCGAAGCCCTTTTCGGGCAGCGCCAAGGGGCCGGTCGAAGGCACCTACGACGTCGCGGTGATCGGCGGCGGCCTGACCGGCTCTTCCGCCGCCCTCGCGCTCGCCAGGAAGGGCGCGCGCGTGATCCTGCTGGAAGCCGAGACGATCGGCCATGCCGCCTCGGGCCGCAACGGCGGTATGTGCAACAACGGCTTCGCCCAGGACTACAGGATGATGTCGGCCAAGCTCGGCCGCGAGACGGCCGACCGGCTCTACCGCGCCTTCGACGCTGGGGTGGACACGGTGGAACGTCTCATCGCCGAGGAGGGGATCGACTGCAATTTCGCCCGCGTCGGGAAGATCAAGCTCGCGGCCAAGCCCGAGCACTACGACAAGCTGGCGCGAGCCCAGGAACTGCTCGTCGCCCATGTCGATCCCGACACCGAGATGGTGCGCCGCGAGGATCTCGCCGCGGAAATCGGGTCGGAGCGCTATTATGGCGGCCTGATCTATCGCAAGAGCGCTACCATTCATATCGGGCGCTTCGTCCGGGGCCTGGCGGAGGCCGCCACGCGGCACGGCGTCGCCATCCACGAGCGCACGCCGATGACGGGCCTCAAGCCGGCCCCGGGGGGCGGCCACACAGTCGAGACGCCCAAGGGGAAGGTTCTGGCCCGCCAAGTGGTGCTCGCCAGCGGCATATCGCATACCGGTCCGCTCGGCTGGGTGCGCCGTCGCATCGTGCCCGTCGGGGCCTTCCTGATCGTCACCGAGCCGCTGCCGGTGGAACTCCTCGACAAGCTGACGCCGCGCCGCCGCAACGCGGTGGATACCAAGAACCTCGTCAACTATTTCCGCACGACGCCCGACAACCGCCTCCTATTCGGCGGTCGGGCGCGGTTTGCCGTCTCCAACCCCGCCTCCGACGAGAAGAGCGGCGCCATCCTGCGCACAGCGCTTCACGGTGTCTTTCCTGAGCTGCGCGAGGCACGCATCGACTATTGCTGGGGCGGCATGGTGGACATGACGCGCGACCGCCTGCCCCGGGCCGGCGAGCGGAACGGCATCTACTATTCCATGGGCTACAGCGGACATGGCACGCAGATGTCCACCCTGATGGGCACGATCATGGCCGAGGTCATGGACGGGCGCGCCGAGCTGAACCCTTGGAAGGACTTCGCCTGGCCGGCCATCCCCGGCCATTTCGGCAAGCCCTGGTTCCTGCCGCTGGTTGGCACCTACTACCGGATCAAGGATCGCTTCCAATGACCGACCCCGTCCGCCACCTGACCGAGGCCGGCCATCTCGGCCGCTTCTACATCGGAGGCGCGTGGTGCGAGCCGGAGGGCCGGGACCGCACGAGCGTGGTCAATCCGGCAACCGAAGCGATCATCGCCAACATCCCGCTCGGCAGCGAGGCGGATGTGGAGCGCGCAGTCCGGGCCGCGCGGCGCGCCTTTGCCGGCTGGTCCCGCACGGCGCCAGCCGAGCGCGGCGCGCTCCTGACCCGCGTCCATGCACTCGTGCTCGAGCGCTCGGAGCTGATCGCGCAGGCGCTCAGCACCGAGATGGGGGCCGCCATCGCCTATGCGCGAAGCGCTCAGGTCCCGCTCGCAGCCGAGCACATCCGCGTCGCGCGCGAGAATCTGGCGAGGTTTCCCTTCGTCTCGCCGCGCGGCACCACGGCGATCCTGCGCGAGCCGATTGGCGTTTGCGCCCTGATCACGCCCTGGAACTGGCCACTCTACCAGATCACCGCCAAGATCGGCCCGGCATTAGCGGCAGGCTGCACGGTCGTACTGAAACCGAGCGAGCTCTCGCCACTTAACGCGCTTCTCTTCGCCGAGATCATGGACGAGGCGGACTGCCCGCCGGGCGTCTTCAACCTCGTCAACGGGACGGGGCCGGTGGTAGGCAATTCGCTCGCTACACACCCGGAGGTCGACATGGTCTCGATCACCGGCTCCACACGGGCG